>PSRN01000245.1 GCA_003176075.1 Bdellovibrio sp. | reverse complement strand
TGAAAGAACCCGTGGCGGTCAGTGGCGCCGAAGGACCAGGATTCTCGGTGATCAGCAAAAAAGACCGAGACTGCGTCGACTTTCGTCTGAACTAACGGCCGCTGAGCCGTCAGTTTGTACTCAAGAATTCGATTCTTATTTAGAATATCTGAATGGCGTATTTCAGAACCGCTTTGCGTGCACTCGTTTCGCTTACGTTGATTTCTTTTTCTTTGCAGGTTCACTCCCTGCCTCCACCAGTGGGGCCACTTTCTGACTCACAAGAAGAAATCATGAATTGGGCCCTGGTGGATTCTCAGATCCGGGAGTTCAACAACAGAGTCAAGAATATGTCGGACTTTCAGCGGATTTTTCCCGTGCCCTCTTCGCTGGGAGAAGGCGCCGCGGGACTCTGGAAGTGGCTGGGAGAACAGGGGCCGGCGCCAAAAATCCGGCGAGACGGAGATGAGTTGAGCTTCACGTTGAATGGTGAAACCGTAAAGTTACGCTGGCCGGATCCAAACAAAGCGGCCGTGGTTTTTCAAGAGACGCAGTTTCGATTTGAATTTACGAAACCATTCAAGCCTCAGTTCGAGGCCTGGAAGAAAAAATTGAAGGGGAGCGCAACACAGAACAAGTCATCCATGCTCTTTCACTTTTGGGTCCCAGAAGCTCGCGGCGCAGACGATGGCAGGTCGTCATCTGAGGCTTTGCGCGGTGTCGAAAGGGAGGTCAAAGACGCCGCTAGAACCCTCCGCACTGAAGAACGGGAATTGAGGACACTCGTGGAACTGACAAAGGAGAGCAGGTGGACTTCGATTTTTTTCAAATATGTTCCCGTTGCGCTTATTGGTGCAGGTGTGGTTTCAGCTTTTTCGGGGGATATCCATGATTTTTTCCGTAACCAATTCTGTTATAACCTGATTTTTTTGAGGGGAAAAAAACCCTGGCTAACATCTGGCACCTGCAGCGGTTGGAAGGAAGCAAAGGATAGCGCCACGAATAAGGAACGTGAAAAACTGGCGGGCCAACTGAAAGATATTGCCAATTATGTCCCAACTGACTCGCGATGTGTGGAGGAAGAAAAGAGCGAGGACGGAAAATTTTCGGCTATGATGTGGGAAGTGAAACGCAATTCCGATAACAAGTGGGTTTCGCTGAACCGGTTTCGCTTCTCCGGCACTACCAAAAATGGCAAGATTGTTGAGGCTGCCCTCTTCAGTTCTGAGGATGACGAGAAGAAACCGAATGCGGCCACTTTAGCCCTGGCGAAATTTAAATACCATCAAGTTAATGCCGAATCGATTCTCGATACCATTATTTTTAAAAATGAAAAATACAAACCCAATGATCCGACCGATTCGGAAACAATCAGCGTCGATACGGTCTCACTTCTTGATGACAGTGACTATGGCAGCCTTGTCCCGAAGGATCGAGTCCGCAAGATGTATGTGCTTGCCAATGCGGCGCAGATCGCATTGGATACATGCCGGAATAGCGCTGTGAGTGCCCGTTGGCTGAAAGACCTTTCGGTAAAACCTGAGGACCTTGAGGGAGTCCATTAATTGCAACCTCGAACAAGTATTTCCTTACAGGCCCTAATCTAAAGTCGCCGTCTCAGTTGAGGTTTAATTGGAATACCGGGCTAATTGGAATACTGGTTGCATAGAGAAGGTGGGATGGTCATGACCAGATCGCCGTTGGAGTTCCTGGGAATCGAGGCGGGAATCGATGGATTCTGCGGACTGCCGTAAGGGCTGGTCGCCGGGATCTGAAGCTGTCTCATTAAAAGACGATTTGGATTCAGATCAGCGAGAAGGGTGACCGAAGGCACGTTGGTTTTCCATGAGCCGAGTCCCACTTTTGTGACTGAAATGCTGTTGGCGATTCCAGGGGAAGGTGCTGGCGCTGGCAGCGGTGATTCGATGAGGTCTGAATTTTCCTGGGGATCCATGATCACCAAATTGTAACTTCCCGGCGGCAGACTGGGGCAGGCCTCATCGACCAGGCTTAAGGGAATAATTTTTTCAGACAAAATTTCATCCTTGAGCCACGGGCTATCGAAGGAACAAGCCACCGTGTGATCCTGCTTGACGATGGCGATATTGATCGATTGTGAGTTGGCAACACTCCCCGATTTGATCACATCAGCCGTTGAGCACAAAAGCTGCACTGGCACGTTGAGTATCGTGTTGGGCGTGCTGACAATCGGCGGGAGGGAATTTCCGCTGGAGTCCGTCCACGTGTGGCCCGAGGTATTGATCTGAATCGTGGTCGTCGCGGCGGGCGGCAAGGTGGCACCCGCTGCCGAAGGCACCGACCCAGCCTGCGAAGGTGCCGAAGGCCCCGACTCAGTCTGCGGAGGTGACGAAGGCACCGACTCAGGAAGAGGCGACTCCCGATCGGATGGACTCAGGGAAAAATCGTTCAACGTGTGAACTCCCGACCTCTGTTGGGAGTCGTCGACATATAAGCTATTTCCGCCGCAGTTTTGAAAGAAGGTCAGGATGAGGGCGAGACCTTGGACTACCAGAGAACGCAATCGCATCGGTCATCTCCTTCTCGAAATGATAACGTAGCAAGAGTCGTGCAAGGGGAGCGTTTGTCTCAAGTTGCGACGTCAATGTGATTTTGCGATGAATCTGTCTGAAGTTGGAACGCTTTCGAAGGAAGGTTGTCCGCGGAATCGTGAATTTCAAACGCTTTTTTCGTGTGGATCCTGATCGCTTGGCGAGATGTTCACCAGAATGAAAAAAGAATCTTTATTTCAACTGCTTAATGCGGTTCTGGGGCATTGTATTGAAATGCGACGGGTGAGTCGTCAATCTTTTTTATATCGCGGTTGACCTTCACTTTCGCACTTCAGGCACTTCAGGTTGAATAGAACGATTGGTGGTGGGTCAGTCACAGCGCCGATTGTCAAAACGATTCATGTTTTACTTTGAGCACAGCGATTGCAGATCAAGAGAATAACAGCCGAGGCGGCGACTTGGCGCTACCGTTCAAACTTCTGATTGGGGGATTCGTATTCACATTCACATTCCGCAAGCCCTTCCAAATTCAACAGTCTTCAGTTTGGTGGCCCTGGCTGCGATCTTGGCCGGCTGTAACGAAGCGTTTACCTTAGACCAGCCGAATCAGGACTTGGCTGTAAACTCATCTGATGCAAGCGGCTCGAATGACGGCAACTCGAACAACTTTCAGCTGTCACAAGATCCCAACGCACCTTCAACAAAGGCTCTTGTTGATCCCGCTCCAGCGAGAAGCCTCCGCGAATTGACGGCAAAATTTCCCAAGGGAGAAGCTTCCCGCGCGGCCCTCTGCAACGGGAACGTGGCAACGGACAAATTCATAAGAACGTTTTGTTCCACCGCTCCACCGAAAATCACGGGGCTCACGGATCTCTACACGGCTTTGGGTTTGACGAACACGACCAACGTCACCTGCACGACGGCTTCAGCGGCGATCACCAAAAAGGACACCAGCGTTTTGAATCCCCATTGCATTCGGTTTTCAACCCCTGGTGCCGACCCGAATGCCACGGCCGTGGGCTACGTTCGATCTTCCACTCCGCTGGCTGAGATTGTTTCCATGGATTCGGCGAGCCGGTCGTTTCGCTTCTATGTGGTGCAATTTGATTTGCCTTGTTCCGCCACGGACAGTTGCACTTCCGGGGACTACTATACGCAGGCCGCTGAGTCGAATTGGAGCAATGTATCTTTCTACGAAGACACCGCCTTGAAGAATACCCCCGTGGACTGCACCATGTGTCACCAGGCAGCGGGCGTGGGCAGCGCCAAAAGTTTACGAATGCTGGAAACACAGGTTCCTTGGGAACACTGGTTTTCGCCCGACCAAACTTGCGGTAAAGCGCTGTTCGCGGATTTTTCCGCCGCTCATGCTTTTGAAAGTTCTTACGCCGGATTGACGTCGGCGGCGATGGGAGCCGCCAGTCCCTCCGGCCTGCAAAAATTCGTTGAAGGCAATGGGGCGACCGGCGCCGATTTTGGCAATGATGTTTACAATTCGTTCGTCATACTGAATGAAGTCGCCAACAGTTCGACCGGGCAGCCTTCCAACAACACGGTTCCCGGGATCAGTCCAACTTGGACGGCCCTTTATAATCAACGGACAGCCGGGACGAACGTGAAGGAATTCGGCGGGACGGCCATGACCTACCATGATTGCAAGCAAAGTGATCCGAGCCGGTTGCAGTCCTATACGAATAATTTTATTCAGGTCACCAGGGGATCTTTGGCTCTTTCGTCGATGTTTGACCTGCCCACCGTCAACCTCGATTCGCCGATCGCATTGTCGGAGCGTTTTTTGGCTCCCGCGCAAGACATGGTGACGGCGGAGCAGATCATGAGTAACGCGTGCTTGAGTTGTCACAATTCCAATTTGGACCAAACCATCACGCGGGCCCACTTCAACGCCCAGGACCTCAGCCGAAACTCAGCGTATGAGTACGGTGTGGCCATGGGACGGATCGCGCGGACGAACAAGGATCTTTTTCGCATGCCTCCGCCCAACTTCATGGATTTGACTCCCACGCAAATTCAAACTCTCACGAATTACTTTTCCCAGCATGGGGGAGAGTAAGGTAGGTCTGGCGGAACAGTTTGAGCCCCCAGTTAAATTCTTTGGCCGCGAAATTTTCGTCGAGATTATTTTCCACGCCATCGAAGATTTTAATCAGTTTGGCGGAAAGTTTTTGACCTCCTTTCGTGAGGCTAAAAAAATACGCTCTCGCGTCTTCATCGGAGACTTTTCGGGTCACCAGTCCTTTGCGCTCAAGAGACCTCAGCGTGTGGCTCATGTTGGACCTGGTGGCCGAAAAAGTCCTGGCCAGTTCCGTCGGTTGAACTGGCCGGTCTTCGAAGAACAGACCGGTCACAACCAGGGCCTCCAAAAAATGAACGCCTTCCCTGGCCAGCCGGGATTGGAAGTCGCCGATGATTTCAGTGTAGGCCAAGGACAAATTGAACAGCGGTGACTCCGCCAGAAACTTGTCGATTTTCATGGTTCCCCCCTATCGTTATTTATAGCTGGTCAGGTAAGTAATGTGCGTTTTTCGCATCCCATCTTCAGGTCATCTTCGAACGGTCCTCGCAAGAA
>PSRN01000056.1 GCA_003176075.1 Bdellovibrio sp. | reverse complement strand
GGAACTTAACGAAGTTCAGTCAATTTGACAATTCAGAATGTTTGACAAAAGTAAAGTTTTGCTGACAATCGATGCAATGAGTTTCACGATGACCCGATCTTCTTATTTGTCATGGATCGTCTTTCAGATGGAAGGCACCGTGGACTCGTCAAACGAGCAGGAAGCCTTGGCGCGGATCAAGGAGCAGCGGCAAGTGTGCCCGGCGCGGGTGGCGCTGCAGATGAGCCGGTGCGAGTCGATGAATATCAAGACCTTGCGGGAAATCGCCCAATGGGCCGATGCCGCGCGCGCCGCCAAAGGTGAACTGATCATCTTGGAGCCCTCGGTTTCCATCAGGAACCAGCTTGACACCTTCGTTGGCCGCCATCGCATTCGGCAGGTCGACTCCAAAGCCGAGCTCAACCTCGAGGAAACTTACGGATACACGAATGGAATCCGCAAGCCCTTTGAGGGCGCACTTTGAGTCTGTAACGCTGGAGAGCATCTAAGGATTTGAGCTGCGGCTCAACTAATGCCGCCTTGGATGCCCGTTCACGCTTTCATCCGCGGAAGCAGCTTGCGTAAAGCTTCGGAGCGGTGAGAGTGCTGGACTTTGTAACCGGCCCCAAGCTCGGCCAGGGTTTTTGATTCGCCCTGTGGGATAAAGACGGGATCGTAACCAAAACCATGGGACCCTTTTTGAGCGGTGGCAATATTCCCTTTGAGTTCACCCTCGCAAAGAATTTCCTCACCGGCGGGTGTGTAAGCCACCATCTGGCAAAAGAAGCGCGCCGCTTGAGTCATGGCCCCTTTGATTTGCATCATTTTCAAAAGCTTTGCGACATTTTCCGAGTCAGTGGCCTTGGCGCCGGCATAGCGGGCCGAATGGATTCCGGGCAGGCCGCCCAGGGCTTCGACCTCCAGACCTGAGTCTTCAGCGATGATCCAGTTCCCTGGCTTCATCGATCGCAGGCTTCGCGCTTTGATGCGGGCGTTCTCAAGAAAGCTCTTGCCGTTTTCTGGCGGGGGTGTGTAGTGGGGGAGATCCTTCAGCGAAAAAATAACGGCCTGGGGAACTTCCTTTTGCAACTGAAGAGATAACTCGGAGAGTTTTCCTTTATTGCTGGTGCCTATCCATACGTCCATAAATCAAAATCGCTTGGGGAGTGGAAAGAAAGACTTAAGGACTTCCTCTTGCGCCAGGAAAAGCTCACGGCAGCCCATCGACGCCGCCTCCATCATCTTCATCAGCTCTTCGCGCGTAAAAGGGTGATGTTCGGCGGTTCCTTGGATTTCAACAAAGCGCCCGTCCTGGGTCATCACGAAGTTCATGTCCGTTTGGACGGAGGAGTCCTCTTCGTAATTGAGATCGAGAAGCACCTTTTCACCGCGCAAGCCGGTGCTGACGGCGGCCACGTAGTTGACGAGCGGCAGGTCGCGGATTTCCGAGACATCCACGAGTTTTTTCAGCGCCAGAGCCAGGGCGACGAAGCCGCCCGTGACCGAGGCGGTGCGGGTTCCGCCGTCGGCTTGAATGACATCGCAATCGATGGTGATTTGCCGTTCATTGAGCTTGCGCAAATCGACGGCGACCCGCAGGCTTCGCCCGATCAACCTTGAGATCTCGTGCGTCCGACCGCTCGCCATCCCTTTCTCACGCTTGACGCGCGAATGGGTTGAACGCGGGAGCATGCCATATTCGGCGGTCACCCATCCTTGGCCACTGCCTTGCAACCACTTGGGTGCCGTGTCCTCGTAGCTGGCGGTGCAAATGACTTTGGTTTTTCCAAACTCGACGAGGACGGCGCCTTCGGCATTTTCCAAAAAGTTGGGTGTGATTTTGACTTCGCGGATTTGATGATCTTGTCGGCCGTCTGTTCGCATATACGGCCCAACCTAGAGAAGATTCAAGGACGAGTCAATGACGTCAGATGGCGGAATTCGGCGAGACTCGAATAGATGGCCCGGGCTACTTTTTCCTGTGTTGCCCGCTGTTTCAAGGCTTCGCGGTCCTTTTGATGGGAGAGAAATCCGAGTTCGATCAAAATGGATGGCGAACGGCTTTTATTGATCACATAGAAGGGGGCTTGCCGAACGGGCTTGGAGCTCCGGTGATCGTCGAGAGGCCACTTGTGGGCAACGATCCGGCTCAGCTTAAGTGACGATCTGGACATGCCGTCGCGCTTGAGATCGCTGAGGATCGATGAAACGTCGTCCCTTTTTGACAACGTCTCGTGCGGAGCTGATTCTTCGGGATAGACGCCCGTGGCGTCTGCGGAGGTGCCGGAGGCACCGACTTGGGCGGCGCCGCCCACACTTTGCTTTTCATTTTCAATGGCGGCGATGAGCAAAGCGTCTTCGTCGGCGGGCAGATGGCTCAGCAAATACACTTCCATGCCGCGGGCGCGCGGATCGGTTGAGGAGTTGGCATGAAGACTGATGAAGAGATCCGCTTTGGCCATTTCAGCTCTGTTGACCCGTTCGGGGAGGGAGACGCGCACATCCTCGGCGCGGGTCATTTGGGCCGAAAAATTTTCGTCCTTATTTAGCAGATCCCTGAGCAAGAGGGCCACGTGGAGTACCAAATCGGACTCCTTGATCCCCGGTTGAGACGCCCCAACATCGACCCCGCCGTGGCCGGGGTCAATCATGACCGTCATCGGGGCAGCCGCCGCCCACTCACGCCACGCAGACAAGGTGGCCATAAACAAGGTGATCATAAAGAATCGAAAAAAGGCGAAGTTGAAACGCTTCATCTCTTCAGCATAGAGCGTGCGCGGCGGAGCCGCCACGGTGTTTTCAAGCCGGAGAAAAAGAAAAGCGACCTGGATGGGGGTGGGGACCAGGTCGCTTAAGGGGGGGTGACTTTCTCTAGAGCAAGGTCGGGGCCAGTCCCAAACGTCCTGGATGGGGATCCGATGTCGGATATTCTGTTTATACTTTGGACAGGGCCGGCAAATGGCAGTTCCAGGAAAATGTGCAAGTTTTTTTCAGTCCATGAATTTTCCAGGTTTCACCGGTGCTTGCCCTTATCCGGCGGCGCAAAGCTGCCGATGAGAATGCCGATGAGAAACGTGGTGGAAAAGTCGTCATCTGAATTCATTGGAGGAGCTCTATGAGTACAAATTGTCGCGGTATATTTCTCGCAATCGCTTCGGTGGCGGTGATCCTTATTTCGATGTCACCGGCGTTGGCGAAGGCGAAGCAAAAAGGGCAAAGTGGCGTTCCGAGTTCAATCGAAGCCGAGGAGGCCATGGCCGATTCCGACGCCGCCATGGCGGAAGCCAAAGACGCCCAACGGCGGTCCGAAGAGGACAAGCGGCGGGCCGACCTGGCGAAGAGTGAGTCGCAAGCCGCGATCGCCCGGGCCAAGGCGAATGAAGCTCGCTTACAGAAAGAGCAGGCGGACGCGGAACGGGATTCCGTGCGCGCCAAGACCGAAACTGAAGAGTACAACAGGCAAACCAAACAAGCCCGCGAGCGTGAAGCGCTCCTGAACCAGCAGGCGGATTTGGCCAAGCAACGTCTGCAAAAGGCCATCGAGATTCGCGACAAGGCGCTGGAGCAAAAGAAGGCTTCCGACACCGCCGTCTCGAACATGGCTGACAAGGCTCATGACATGGATCAAAAGGCCAAGGACGCTCAGAAGGCCAGCGAGGACGCGAAAAAGGAAATGCAAGAGTACAAGGCCAAGGAACGGGAGGCTCAGCTGAACCTCGAACGGTCAAAGGCCAATGCCGCTCGTGAAAACGCCTTGGCGGAGCAGCAGATGCAAAAGACCAAGGCTGAGAAGACCCGCATTGAGGCGGAAATTTCCCGCTTCGAAGCCGAAAAGGTCAAACTCAGGCTCAATCAAGAAAAAGCCGCGCAGGATATTCGCAAAATGGAAGAGGAAATGAAGGACGCGCAAGAAAAGAGCAGGGAAGTTCAAAAGCAGGCTGAAGAGGATAAAGCGCGACTGGCCGGCCTGCAGCACGAGGCGGAAAAATCAAAGCGTGAAGTGGCTCAGGTCAAATCGGAAAATGAAAAAACCCGCAGCCAGCTGATGAAAGATCTTCTGCAAACCCAGAATGAGCAGATCCAGTTGAAGAAGTCCCTGGCTGACTTGCAGGCTGAAAAGGAAAAGTCCGAGGCCGACACCGAGCGCCTGAACGCCGATCTTGAAAAAACAAAGTTGCAACGCGAGCAACTGGCGGCGCAAGTCGAAAAGGCAAGAACCAACGCCGAGGCCGCGCAAATGAAGTACGAAACATCCAAATCCGTGGTTGAGACGGAAAAAATGCGACTCGAGACGGAGCGCATTCGCGCTGAGACCGCATCGATGGTGGGAAAAAATAGATCAGGGACCGCGTCAAACAACGTCAATCGTCCACGACGGGCTCCTGCTTCGGTCAACGGGCCGGTCACAGGCGCGACCGCCCCAGCTACCAGGTAGAAGAGCGAAAAAACCACTCCAAGGGGGTGGGGACCAAAGGCGATTTGAGTGTTACTCCGTGGGGACTATGGGGACTGAAAGAACTTTGTATTGTATGGCGAACCTGTCGGATCGATGGTTGCTGCGAAATCTCACGCAGTCGGAGGCTCGTGCTGTCTTTGCCGTGTTGACGCCGGCCCAGCGATTCACCACGCGTTTGTGGTCCGAAGGATGGGAAGGTTGGTTACCCGTCGATGCGCTGGTGTGCGAGTTTCTCTATTCGCGACGGATTGAAGACCAGGTTCCGCCTGCCATTTCTTTTGAAGAGACCAACGAGGTGACCCAGGTTCAATCTTCAATGAGGAAGTCCGCCAAAAAGATATTTGAGCGCAAGCATCAGCGGTACTTGGTGCAAATTCCGGTCATCGTGCGAAATTCGACGGAGCAATTTACAACGCTGACGGAAGATATCAGCGAGGGGGGTATCCGTTTGCAAGACGCACTTCCGGATCAATTCGCGGGATACTGTCAGGTCATTCTGCAGCCCAAATCAAACCACTCCTTCGAGGTCCTTGCCAGTCCAGTCGAGGATCAGAACAATGGACGACATCACATGGAATTCGCGGATTCGGAAGAAC
>PSRN01000237.1 GCA_003176075.1 Bdellovibrio sp. | reverse complement strand
CCGCCAAAATGGCTGGCATAAAGGAGGTCATCGCCTCCGATAGCCGGCGAATGCTGACACTCCATCCTGCCTTGGCGATATGGTTGATGGTCGCGAAGAAAAGTCCGCCAACGCCGAGACAAGTGACAAAAAAGAAGGCCGTTAAGTACCCAGCCCAGCCCCGCGCGGGATTCATAAAAATACCGACGGCTGTTCCCAATATCCCGAGGCCCACCATCGCTAACACAAGAGTGACCAGTGACGACGAAGGGGCAAACTTGGCGAGATAAAGGCTTTCCTGGTGATCGGAGTGATTCGACTGAGCCATTTAGTGGTTCTCCTGCGCGTTCTGTTGCAGCTTGCGAATGTAGTTCACCACCTGCCAGCGGTATTTTTGTGGAATATGAGAGGCATAAGATCCCATCATCCCCTGCCCCATGGTGATCACATGATAAACGCTACCATCCTCCCATTTACGAACTTTCTCCGAAAGAAGCGACGGGATCGGCATGGGGAAAGAGCCGTTTTGCCTGATTTTCCCGTTTCCATCCCCCTTGACACCGTGGCAAGTCTGGCAATTTGTATTGAAGAATTTCAGTCCGGTCAGCAACACCTCAGGAGACATATCTCCCTGGTAGGGATTTTTTGATTCCTTGGCCGCCGCCTCGGGGTCCGTCGGAAAGCGATAGGGACTAAAACCAACGGGAATGGTGTTGGACGGTGGCACGCGGGCGCTTGAATGGTCGGGAAAGAAATCATCGTAGCGCTGAGCTTTCATCGCCGGTTGATCCATCATCCCTTGAATGATTTCGACGTTGGGTTCGTCCCCCTTCGGTCCGCAGCCAACCAACATGAGAGTTGCCGCCAAGGCACTTATAGATAAAATCCAACATTCATTTTTCATTTCAAGGCGCTCCTTACTCAATGCTGAGCCTTTCTCACTTCGGTGGCACCCAAGCTTCTAAGCAGAGTTTCGATCTTCTTTTCGTCGTAATTCTGATCGTCCGAAGGAATAAAAATCGCGAACTTGTGAGAAGTCAGATCAGGATCGATGATGGGTGGGTCGATACGGGGAATTCCACAGGCGTAAAACAGGGCACCGACCGAACTCAGCGCCGCGAACAGGATGGTCAGCTCAAACATCACCGGAATAAAAGCCGGCAAGGAAAAAAACGGTTTTCCCCCGACGTTGAGGGGCCAGTCGACGGCCGAAGTCCACCAGGTCAGAAGCAGGCCCGAGGTGAGTCCCACCAGCCCGGCGATAAAGGTCACATAGGGGATCCAGCTGCGGCGGATGCCGTGAGCCTCCTCCATGCCATGGACTGGAAAAGGGGAAATCGCGTCAAATTTGACAAAGCCATTCTCGCGAACTTGCGCCACCGCCTTTACCAACTTGTGCTCATCCAGAAAAATACCCGCCAAGCCGGACTTGTACTTAGCCATGATGAGAGCCTTCCTTGCCGACGTTCATCACAGGCTTGATCTCAGCAATGGAAATCGCCGGAAACAGTCGGAGATAGAGTAAAAACAAGGTCAAGAACATGCCAAAGCTTCCCACCAAAACACCGGCATCATAGAAGGACCATTGATACATCCCCCAGTTCGCCGGCAGGAAATCACGGGCAAGAGAAGTGACGGTGATCACGAAACGCTCAAACCACATGCCGATATTCACAAAAATCGAAACCGTGAACATCACCGGGATCGAACGGCGAAATTTCTTGAACCAGAACACCTGCGGAATCAAGACATTGCAACAAATCATCACCCAATAGGACCAGGCATAGGGCCCCAGTGCACGGTTGATAAAAGTAAACCGCTCGTATTCGTTGCCCGAGTACCAGGCGATAAAAAACTCCGACCCGTAGGCGTAACCAACCATCAGACCGGTGGCCATGATGATTTTATTCATGACCTCCATGTGATCAATGGTGATGTAGTCTTTGAATTGGGGAAAACCAATGCGCACCAGAGTCATCAGTGTGACGACCATGCCGAACCCCGAGAAAATGGCGCCGGCGACAAAATAAGGGGGAAAGATCGTGGTGTGCCAGCCTGGCAGCTGGGACACGGCGAAGTCAAAGGAGACGATGGTGTGAACGGAAAGCACCAGCGGCGTGGATAAACCCGCCAGCAAAAGGTAGAGCATTTCGTAGTGCGACCAGTTGCGGGCCGTGCCCCGCCACCCCAAAGACAAGGCCCCATAGATCACCCGCCGAATGCGGTCCTTGGCGCGATCCCGGATCGTCGCAAAGTCAGGGACAAGTCCAATATACCAAAAGACGATGGACACGGTGGCGTAAGTTGACACCGCGAACACGTCCCAAAGCAGGGGCGAGCGAAAATTGACCCATAATGGACCCCGCTGATTGGGGTAAGGAAAAAGCCAATAGTCGAGCCAGGGACGACCGGTGTGGATCAATGGAAAAATCCCCGCCGTCATTACCGCGAACACGGTCATCGCCTCGGCCGTTCGCGCCACCGAAGTCCGCCATTTTTGACGAAACAAGAAAAGAATGGCGGAGATCAAAGTCCCGGCGTGACCAATCCCGATCCAAAACACGAAGGTGACAATCATCGTGCCCCAAGCGGTGGGATGGGTCACACCCAAGAGCCCCATGCCGTAGGCGATCACGATTCCCACCACCGTGATATAAAAAATAAAAAGCCCATTGGCCCCTAAGAACATCGCGCTCCAGCCCCGGCCCGGAAAACTTTCGACCGGAGCGACAATGTCTTCGGTGATATTCTTCATCGATTTATCACCAAGAATGAGTTGATTGCGTTTGATCATGTCCGACCACCTTGATGTTCGACTTGAGGTTCGACCTGATGTTCAACCTTGGCGCTTTCAGCGGACCGCGTTTCTTGCTCGTTGTTGCGAATCTTTGTGAGGTAGCGCACGGAAGGGTCGGCACCAAATTCTTCCAATAAAGAATAGGCCCTGGCCTCCTTGAACCATTGCGAGACCCGGCTGTTGGGGTCGTTGATATCTCCGAACATGATCGCGCTGGAGGGACAACTTTGCTGACAAGCTGTCTGAATATCGCCGTCCTTAAGGCCGCGGCCTTCAAGTTTTACTTGAATGCGCTTGGCTTTAATTCTTTGCACGCAGAAAGTGCACTTTTCCATCACCCCGCGATCCCGCACAGTGACATCAGGATTGAGCGCCAAGTGAAGGGGTTTTTCAATATTTCCATTGAAGCTGAACCAATTGAAACGACGAACTTTGTAGGGGCAGTTGTTCGAACAATACCGCGTCCCCACACAGCGGTTGTAAGTCATATCGTTCAAGCCGTCACTGCTATGGGTGGTCGCCAACACCGGACATACCGTTTCACAAGGGGCGTTGGTGCACTGCTGGCACATGACAGGTTGAAACACGACTTCCGCGTTGTCAGGCTCACCGACATAATAACGGTCGATCCGCATCCAGTGCATTTCCCGCCCCTGGATAACGTATTTCTTGCCCACCACCGGGATATTGTTCTCTGACTGGCAGGCGACCACACAGGCATTACAGCCAGTGCAAGTATTGAGATCCACGGCCATGGCCCATTTGTTGCCGTTGTAGGCGTGGCCGCCCCAAATCGACCAAACGTGGTGCTTGTGGTTGTGAACGGCGGGATTCTTCAGATATTCCTTGAGCGTGGCCTCCACCACAATCTTACGACCCTCCATCGAGTGATGATCCTGGGTCATGGCGAGAGGATATTTTCCACGCAAGCGGGTCACCGTCGCTGACCGGCCGGAGAAAATCGGGCGGCCTTTGAGCTCTCCGCTGACACCTGCCAAAGGGTAAACATTCACGCCGACATGGTTTCCGACCGATCCCGCATCGGTGCGGCCGTAACCGACCGCCACCGCCAAGACCCCATCATGAAGCCCCGGTTGCACATGAACGGGCAGCTTCAAAGCGAGTTCTCCCACTTTGAGCTCAGCCAGGCCTTCATCAACTAAATTTTCTTTCTTCGCCGTATTGACTGAAACGCACAGGTAATTATCCCAGGTGATTTTGGTCACCGGATCAGGAAGCTCTTGCAGCCAACTCACATTGGCCAGAGATCCATCGTAAAGAGCCTTGGTCGGGTAAAGAACCAGCTCATAACCCTGCGGTGAGTCCGTTCTCTTGATCCCGGACAGCGCCTCAAGCTTCACATCCCGCACAGCGCCGATGACGCTCGAACCCTTGCCGGCTTCGCTGACGCCCTCGGAGGGCTCGCCGACCATGCCTGTTTGCAGCGCTTGCTCCCAAAAATCGACAAAAGATTTTCCTTTTCCGTATCTCGGGAACACTTCAGTTTTCCAATAATTTTTTAAATAATCGTAGAAGTTTTCAAATTTCCTCAGCCGCTCCGGACCCTTCTCCGCCAGGTAGGCCCAGCTCATCAACGAAAACTGAAACGACCGGGTATCAAAAAGAGGACGGATGGTGGGCTGCTGAATGGCGAAAAGGCCTTCCACAAATTCCGCGTCACCCCAGCTCTCCATCGGATGAGAATCCGGCAGAACAAAATCCGCGAACTTCGCCGTTTCATCGTTGCGGTCCGATGTCGAAACAACCATGGGAACTTTTTTGAGGGCGGCCAAAAAGCGCGCGCTCAGAGGGGACGCATAGACTGGATTCGCGCGGTGGACAATCAGCGTGGTGACCTCTCCCTTTTCCATGCTTTCAATCAAGTGCTCAAGCGAAGAGTGCGCCCCCGCCAGCCCTTTAAATGGACGCCGATAATCCACCGTGACGCCATCGTTTTCCAATGCGGAATTGAGCAAATTGACGGCCGACTGCAGTTCAATTCCCTGGGCCGTCTGCGCCGGCAGTCCGCCAGCGATCACCAGGGATTCGCCTTTGTATTGAATCAACTCGTCGGCCAAGCGAGACCAAACATGGGCCTCCACACCCAATCGTTGGGCCGCGTCCGCAAAAGGCTGCAACACTTGCGCGAGCTGTGAATTTCCAGCCCAGCGGGTGGCTTGCTTTTTGACGATGATTTCAAAAGCAAGTCCCATCACGACATCGAGCTGCAGGGAAGGTTTGATTTTCACGCGCACGTCAGCGTTGGCGCCGGTGACCGAGTAGTTCGAATCAAAAGCGACCAACTTATTCATGCGATTGGCATCGCGGCGGCCTTCCGCGAATTGCCGCTGAAAGGTCGTTGGCGTCAGCCAGGTCCCCAGGAAATCGCTATCGACTGAAACAATCAAGCGAGCCCGGTTGATGCGGTAAGAAGGCACCAGATCATGGCCGTAGCAGAGCTCTTGCGCGCGCCGGACGTCCTCCACACTGAGAGGGTCCCACTCATAATGTTGACCGGGAAATCCCTGGAGGAAATCAGCGATAACCGCCCGGGTGGCGGGAGACGGCAGTGAACCGGTCAGCAGCGCCACTCCGCCCTTTTTCAGGGACGCAACGACCTCTTCATCCGCGGCATCCCACTTCGTGGCCACTGAATCATGATTCGCTCGTTCTTTCCCTTTTTCCTTATTCTGAATGTTTCGTAGAGGCTCGCGCAAACGGTCAGGATCATAGAGTGAAAGAATGTGCGCCAAAGCCCGCGGCGAAAGCCCGTGGGCGTTGAGAGGAAATCGCGGATTGCCTTCCACCTTTAGAGGCCGTCCTTCCCGCGTCTTGATCAAAAGGCCGAATCCTTCGCTGCCGTCAAACCAGGTGGAAGTATAGAAATTGTCCACGCCAAAAGTGACTTCCTCGGGCTGCTTATTATAGGGAACGATCTTTTGAACGGGACGACGGACACAGGCTGTCGTGGACAGAGCCAACGAAGCGCCCATCAATTTCATAAATTCCCGGCGAGCCCAACCGTCCTCGGCGCCTTCTTTTAACGGAGTTGAAGAAAACTCGCCCGTGGCGGCTCCGCCGCCCACGCTCTCGCCCTGCACGTCCGCGGAGGTGCCGGCGGCACCTACTTGGGGCTCACCCGTTGCTCGCGCCCACTGCTGAAGGCTTTGCCAGTATGCTTTGTCCTCGCTTTGATCTTCATTCATTGCCTTGTTCCTACCTTCATCATTGGTGACACCTTGAACAATCCGTAGGCGCTTTATTATTACGGTGGCATTCCACACAGAAACCCATGGAAAGAGTCGCGACTTGCTTGATTTTGGCCATCTCTTGCACCTTCCCGTGACAGGTCTCGCAATTGATCCCGACCCCCAAGTGGGCCGCATGACTGAATTTCACGAAATCAGGAAGCCGGTGAACCTTGATCCACTCCATCGGTTTGTCATGTTGGTAGGCTTCGCGCAGCTTGGCAATAAACGGGCTGTCAGTTTTAACCAGGGTGTGACAATTCATACAGGTGGAGGTCGCCGGAATATTGGCGTGATTGGATCTCTCCACTTGATTGTGACAGTACTGGCACTGAATTTCCTGTTTTCCCACATGCAATTCATGGGAGTAAGGGATGGGTTGTTCCGGCGAATGGCCTTGATTGTAACCAATGCCAGCGTCAAACTTACAGGCGGTGATGGCAAGGCCGAGGGTCCCGATCACAAACCATTCCAACCCCAGAAAATTCCGCTGACAAAATCGCATAGATTATCCTGCTTGTTTGATCATTCGATTTCTTAATTATCTCTAAAGCGTTTTATAATAATTGGATCAACAATGCCCCAGAATCAATGATCTTTTTGCAAACTTATTGAGAGCCAAAAAGGCACTGGTCAGCCGCCAGGAAGTAATGCTGATGTTTTGGGCATTAATTTGGCCCGCTGCAGAGGTTGGACCATTACCGATTTACCAAATCGCAGTTCTAGTTTTTGGCTTGCTTATCGTCCGCCAAAGCGTAATTCACTAATTTTTCATCCAGAGGCAAAAGTCATTGTGAATTCAAGGGTTGTTGAGGTCCCGACTGGATCCGAATTGATTGGAATATTTCCGGCAGATCGCGATTCTATTTCTTGAAACCTGACGCCAGTGTGCCAGATGGCTTTGAGGCGCTAATTTCAGATTTC
>PSRN01000087.1 GCA_003176075.1 Bdellovibrio sp. | reverse complement strand
GCGGAGGATCCTCGCCGCGAACGGTGCCGTTGTTTGCAAGCTCAGGTTCCGACCCCGAACCCGGAGAAATTTCCAGGAACTTTTCACCGATCACGCCGGCCAGATTGATGAAATACTTGGAGTCGTGACGGATGCTGGACCAGGCTTTGCGGTCAACTTGAATTCGAATCCGAAGTTTGACTTCTTCTCCGGTTTCGCTTTTGAAATTGGGAGCGAACTCGATGCGCGTCACCTTGCCCACCTTGATGCCCATCACGCGAACCGGCGAACCTTCCTCGATCCCTCCCGCGTAGTTGAACATGACATTGAGGGTGTAATTGTTTGCCCAAGGAGTCAGGATTCCCAAATAGTAGGCAAACAAAGCGATGAGCATGATCGCAAAGACGAATAATAGACCGACCTTTGTCTCTGTGCGCATTGGACGCCCCCTACAGCGTGGGCGGCGAAGCCGCCACGGGCAACTAGAGGCTGTTTCAAAATGAAGTTGGTTAACTTCTCAAAACCGAGTTGTGTGTCTGAGGTTTTGAGAAGCTAGCCAACTTCATTTTGAAACAGCCTCTAACTAAAAAACGAAAACACAAAGGATAACACAAAGTCGAGAATAATAATTATGACAGACGATGCCACGACACTTCGAGTGGTGGCAAGGCCAACTCCTTCAGCTCCACTTGCGCACAAAAAACCAAAGTGGCAACTCACCAAAGGAATGACAAAGCCAAAACAAGCTCCCTTGATGATCGAAAAGACCAAGTCTTGAAAGTGAATGAAGCGGACCAGGCCCGTGATGAACAAACCGGAAGTAAAACCCAAATAGATTTCGCTGACGAGAAAGGCCACGAAGAGGCAAACCAGATTGGCGATGATCGTGAGAATCGCAAGTCCGATGACCGAGGCGATGAGGCGGGGCACGACAATATAATGGATGGGACGAATTCCCAGCATGCGAAGGGCATCAATTTGCTCGGTGATCTTCATCGTTCCGACTTCCGCCGCGATGCCGGCGCCCACCCGCGAGGTCACCAAAAGGGCCGTGACGACAGCACCCAACTCGCGCAGTATCAGCATGGCCGCGAATCCAGGAACCATTGAATCATTTTGAATGACAAGCTTCATATGAAACGAGCTTTCAAGAATCGTCACCATGGCGGCGAAACAAACGCAAAAAAGAATGATCGGCAGACTCTGCACGGCGATGAAGTAAAGCTGCTGGACGGTTTCACGGATTCTGAGCGGTGGCCTGAAACCTTCGGCCAATGAGTCCACCACCAGCTGAATGAACTGGGTGACTCCTTGATAGGAATCCATCACGCTCTTGCCGACAAAATCGAGCACCGCATATCCCTTGATCAAAACGGCGACCCCACGAAAGCCCGAATGGCGACATCGGCAATAAAAGAAGTCAACCAGTCCGCCACCACGATGCCGACCATGGTGGACACGGCGGTATTCACCACCGCCAAACCCACCCCTTTGGCTCCCCCCGTGGTCGTGTACCCTTTGTAGGTGCAAACGGTGGCGAGAATGACGGCGAAAATAAAACATTTCACCAAGCCATTGGCGATCGAGGAAAGAGTCACGATGGCCGGAATATGCCGCAGGTATTCCTCCACGCTGACCTGAGCCAAAAGACCGCCGAGCAGGATGCCTCCACCGATGGACATCACGAGACCAAGGCCGAGCAGAAAAAAGCTGGCGCAAATAATCGCCAAGAAACGCGGCAGGATGATTTCTTGCAGAGGATCGGCGCCGAGGCAGCGGATGGCGTCGAGCTGTTCCGTCACGCGCATTGTTCCCAACTCGGCCGAGGTGAAAGCCCCCACCTTGCCGGCGAGCATGAAGGCGATCAGCAGAGGCCCCACCTCTCGAACGGTCGCCGAAGTCGCAAGGCCACCCAGGTAGCCGAGCGCGCCAAACTCGCGCATCTGCAGCGTGAACTGGACAGCCATAATGGCTCCGACAAAAAACCCCGCCAGGCCGGTGGTCACCAGGCTTTGCATCGTCACTTTCCAAATCTGTTGAAAAAGTTCGTCGCGAGAACAGGGTCGGCGCATCAGGGTTTTGAGGATATTCACAAAAAAGAGCAGGGCGGAGCCGATTTCGTCAATAACGCTATTTAGAATCACCAGACTGTTCACGTCACCACCTCGGCGAGAAACTCTTTGACCAAGGGCACCTGCGACCGCTTCATGTGATCAGGCGATCCTTCCTCAACGATTCGTCCCTGGTCGAGCATGATGATCCGGTCGGCGATGGATAACGCGCAAGTCATGTCATGGGAGACAACAATGCTGGTGGTGGAAAACTGGCGTGACAATTCTTCAATCAGGAGATTCACCGACGCGGTGGTGATGGGGTCAAGACCTGTGGTCGGTTCATCGAAGAGAAGAACTTGCGGGCGCAGAGCCAGGGTGCGGGCGAGACTGACGCGCTTTTGCATGCCATAGGAAATTTCCCCCGGCATCTTTTCACTGGCGTCGGGCAGATGGACGGCGGCGAGCGAAGAATGAACGCGCGAAACAATTTCCGCTTCCGGCAGACGATAGTGCCGTCGCAACCCGAAAGCCACGTTTTCAAAAACGGTCAGCGAGTCAAATAAGGCGGGTTGCTGGAAAACCATGCCGCATTTTTTTCTGATGCCCAAGTATTCGATCTCACTGAACTTCGAGACCTCTTGGCCATCAATCCAAATTTCGCCTTCATCCGGTCGAAGCAGTCCGACCAAGGTCTTCAGCAGCACTGATTTTCCCGTCCCTGAGGTTCCCAAAATAAAAAGAATCTCGCCCGCCGGCACGTGGAGAGTCAGTTCCTTGAGGATGGTCCTCGGACCAAAACGCTTGACCACTTTTTCAAATTGAATCAAGCGCTCACCTCCGTCAAGGGGCCCTCAGGCCTTCCGTGGATGAACTGCTGAACGCGGGGATCGGCGCATTTTCTCGTTTCTTCCGGTGATCCGGTCGACAGAATATCCTTCTTAAAGACAAAAAAGATACGATCAGCGACTTGAAAGGCGCGATTCATGTCGTTGGTGACCACGACAAGGGTACTTTGCTTTTGTTTTTGCAGGTTGATCATCAGCTCAATGATTTTGCGGCTGGTGATCGGATCAAGCCCCGCCGTGGGGTCGTCATAAAATAAAATTTCAGGTTCCAGCGCCATCGCCCGGGCGATGCCCAAACGTTTTTGCATGCCGCCGCTGATCTCATCCGGATAGAGATCTTTGGCGTGAAGGAGGCCGACGGCGGCGAGAAACTGATCGACGATGGCTTCAATCTCAATGGCGGACTTATGAGTCGTCTCCTTCAGGGGAAATCGCACATTTTCACCATTCTTCATCGAGTCAAAGAGGGCGTTTCTTTGAAAAAGCATCCCCATTTTGACCAGCAAGCGCTGTTGCTGCGAACTGGAGAGGTTGTAAAAATTCTGACCCTCCACCCACAAAGTCCCCACCGTCGGGCGAATCAATCCAGCCAACGTTTTAAGCAGCGTACTCTTGCCGAGACCACTCGGTCCGACAATGGCGACGCGCTCGCCTTTCACTATCGTCAGGGAAAGGTCTTTGAGGATCTCCTGGTCTGTGGAGGTGCCCTTGGCACCGACTTGGTTAAAGCGAACGGTCACGTTTTTGAGTTCGAGAACGCTTAACGCCACATGGTACCCATTGGGAAAATGCCTCTGCAGACTTGTCTAACCTTTCGATTTAAGTTTGAATAAGTGGGCAAAATCAAGGAGATTTCATGACTCACAAACGAAAAAAAATCTCGGTCGTTGGCGCTGGTTTCGTTGGCTCCACCTGTGCTCATTGGGCGGCCGCAAGAGAACTGGGGGATGTGGTCCTCCTTGACATCAATGAAGGGGCGGCCAAGGGAAAAGCGCTCGATCTCTACGAGTCTTCGCCGGTTGAACAATTTGATTCACGAATTTGGGGATCGAACAACTATCAGGACGCGGCCAACTCGGACGTCGTCATTATTACGGCGGGATTGCCGCGCAAACCAGGAATGAGCCGGGACGATCTCTTGGCCACCAACGCGAAAATTATGAAAGAGGTTTGCGAAGGGATTAAGAAAAACGCGCCCCAGGCGGTGCTGATTGTCGTATCCAATCCGCTGGATGCCATGGCCTATGTCGCGAAGCAAGTTACGGGTTTTCCGCGGGAACGGGTCATCGGCATGGCCGGTGTTCTGGACACCGCCCGGTTTCGAACTTTTATCTCTGAAGCTCTGAATGTGAGTATCAAGGATGTGCAAGCCATCGTTCTTGGCGGTCACGGGGACACCATGGTTCCCATGCCACGCCATTGTTCAGTGGGTGGAGTGCCGCTCACGGAAATGATTGAACCGGCGCAGCTTGAGGCGATCATTCAACGAACCCGACAAGGGGGAGCTGAAATCGTCAATCTCCTGAAGACAGGATCGGCGTATTACGCCCCCGCCGCATCAGCGGTGCAAATGGCTGAAGCCATTTTGAAAGACCAGAAAAGAATTCTCCCTTGCGCCGTGGAACTGCAAGGCGAGTACGGGGCAAGGAATTTGTTTGTCGGTGTCCTTGCCAAGTTGGGTGGCGGCGGCATGGAAAAAGTCATCGAACTTAAGTTGAACGACAACGAAAAGAAAATGCTCGAGAACTCAATGAAGGCCGTTGAAGAGTTGGTGACGGCGCTCGGCAAAATACAATATTAAGACAATTACTAAGACAATTTTTGGACGTGGGCGGCGTAGCCGCCACGGGTTTAAAAGAGGATTCCATGAATATTCATGAGTATCAGGCGAAGGAAATCCTTCGACGGTATGGTGTTGCGACCTTGCGGGGAAAAGTAGTGGAAAAGGCCAGCGAAGCGCGCGCGGTGGCGCAGGAGCTGGGCGCGCCACCGTGGGTTGTCAAAGCGCAAATCCACGCCGGCGGCCGTGGCAAAGGTGGTGGAGTGAAGCTGGCCAAAACTCTTGATGAGGTCGGCGATTGGGCAGGCAAAATCATCGGCATGAATCTGGTGACCCATCAAACCGGACCCGAAGGAAAGCAAGTCCACAAGGTCTTGATCGAGCAGGGATGCCAGATCGCCAAGGAGTATTATCTGGCGGCGCTGGTCGATCGGGCGACCGGGCGAGTGGCGATGATGGCTTCTGCCGAGGGCGGTGTGGAAATTGAAGAGGTCGCGGCCAAACGGCCTGAGGCCATCGTCAAGGTGGATATCGATCCGGCCGTGGGCCTAGCTGCCTTTCAAGCGCGCAAGTTGGCTTTCGCCATTGGAATTCCAGCTGAGAGTCTCAATAAGGCCGTTCAATTCATGCTGGGGCTCTATAAAGCCTTTGTGGAGTGTGATTGCTCGGTGGCTGAAATCAATCCGCTGGTTTTGACCAAGCAAGGCGATATTCTGGCGCTTGACGCCAAGATGAATTTTGACGACAACGCCCTTTATCGTCATAAGGACATCGTTGCTTACCGCGATCTGAATGAAGAGGAAGCCTCGGAAATCGAAGCCAGCAAATTTGAGTTGGCCTTTATCAAGCTGGAGGGAACGATTGGCTGCTTGGTCAACGGCGCCGGTCTGGCCATGGCGACTCTTGATATCATCAAACTGAACGGCGAATCGCCGGCCAATTTTTTGGACGTCGGAGGCGGTGCCAGCAAAGAGAAAGTGACGGCGGCCTTTAAGATTATTTTGCGCGATCCCCATGTGAAAGGGATCCTGGTCAACATTTTCGGTGGAATTATGAAGTGTGACATTATCGCCGAGGGCGTGATCGCGGCCTCCCGTGAGGTGGGGCTTAAGGTGCCGTTGGTGGTGCGTCTGGAAGGAACCAATGTGGAGCTCGGGAAAAAGCTGTTGCGGGAGAGTGGGCTCAATATCACTCCGGCTGATCATTTGACGGATGCGGCGAAGAAAATCGTGGCCGCGGTCAGGGGCGCCAAAGGCACCGATATGGGAGGAAGGTGATGTCCATACTTGTGAATAAAAACACGCGGGTGATCTGCCAAGGAATCACCGGGTCACAAGGAACTTTTCATTCGGAACAATGTTTGGCCTACGGGACCAGGATGGTGGGAGGGGTCACGCCTGGAAAAGGGGGTTCAACTCATATCGGCTTGCCGGTGTTCAACACGGTGGCTGAAGCCAAAGCAAAGACCGATTGCCAGGTTTCCATGATCTTTGTCCCGCCGGCGTTTGCGGCCGATTCCATCATGGAAGCCGTCGATGCTGACTTGGATTTGGTTGTTTGTATCACCGAAGGCATTCCTGTGTTGGACATGGTGCGGGTGAAAAGGTTTATGCAGGGGCGGCGAACCCGTCTGATTGGGCCCAATTGTCCCGGAGTTATCACTCCGGGCGAGTGCAAAATCGGCATTATGCCGGGGCATATCCACAAGCCGGGAAAGATCGGCGTGTTATCCCGTTCAGGCACACTGACTTACGAAGCCGTTCATCAGCTCACGCAACTTGGCTTGGGACAGTCTTCTTGTGTGGGGATTGGCGGTGACCCGGTCAACGGAACAAATTTTATCGACGTGCTGAAGTTGTTCAAGGCCGACCCGCAAACCGAGGGGGTCATCTTGATTGGCGAAATCGGCGGATCGGCCGAAGAAGAAGCGGCTGAGTATATTCAAAGGGAATTCAAGAAACCCGTTGCTGTTTTTATTGCAGGTGCGTCAGCTCCAAAAGGAAAACGAATGGGCCATGCTGGCGCCATCATCAGCGGCAGCAAAGGCACGGCCGAGGCCAAATTCGCGGCTCTCGAGAAGGCCGGTTGCAAAATATCACGCTCTCCGGCAGATATGGCATTGACGTTGAAGTCCATGCTTTGAAACCAAATCCTAAAGGAGACCGCCGATGGCGAAAGAAAAAACGTTTTCCATTATTAAACCGAACGCGATGAAAAAAAATTGTCTCGGTGACATTATCTCGATGTTCGAAGGCAATGGACTGAAAATCGCGGCCGCCAAGCTGACGAAAATCCCCAAGGCGAAGGCCGAGGAATTTTACGCGGAACATAAGGCACGCCCATTTTTTGGCGAATTGGTGTCGTTTATGACCTCGGGACCAGTTTTGTTGCTGTGTCTCTACGGTGAAAACGCCGTGGTAAAAAATCGTGAAATCATGGGTGCGACGGATCCAAAAAAAGCTGAGCCTTGGACGGTCCGTTACAAATTCGCCGACAGCATCGGGGAAAACGCGGTTCATGGCTCTGACAGTCAGGCGAGCGCGCAGCGTGAACTCAACCTTTTTTTCAGCCCGGAAGAGATTTGCAATCTCGGCTAGATGATCTGAAAAAAGGGCTCTCATCGAATAGATTGAAAGTTGGGGATCGGATTGTAACCCGCATCGAAAAACTCGTGGTGGGAGGCGCCGGCCTGACGCGAACCCCTTACGGGGTCGTCTTTGTCGACCTTGTTCTGCCGCAAGAAGAGGTCGAGGTCGAAGTCACCGAAGTGAAGAAAGATTATTCGCGAGGCAAGGTCGTGACCATCCGGGAGCCATCCCCTCGCCGAATTGAAGCTCCCTGCCCCTATTTTGGCGAATGCGGGGGCTGCGATTGGCAGCACATCACCTATGAGGACCAGGCGGAGATCAAGCAACGACTTCTCCGCGAGCTCTTCGTCAAAAACTTTTCCTATTCGAACCTCTGGCCGATCGTCGCCAGTCCGCGGCCCTATCATTATCGCAACCGCGTTCAAATGTCGTGGGGACCCCTGGGTACATGCTACAGGAAGAAGCGGTCCCACGAACTGTTGCCAGTTAAGCGTTGTCTGATCGCCAACGAGGCCGTCAACACCCACCTTGAATCCCTCGCTCAACAGCCTAACCCCCCCCAGGCCGTTCGCGTCCAGGTCGCCAAGGCCGGAGTGGAAAACGGCACGGGTGTTTTTTCGTTTTCGCAGGTTAATGAAGGTGTGAATGATCGGCTTCTCCAGGCTGTTCTTTCGTGGGCGAGTGATCTTGAATTGACAGATTTCCTCGACCTTTACTGTGGCGCCGGTAATTTTTCTTTCCCGCTGGCCGAACGATTTTCGTTGGTCTCAGGTCTGGGAGTCGAACTGGACCCTCACCTGGCGCGGAGGGCGCAAAGTCAGGTCTATGAGCGAAAATGGCGACACCGTCTCGCCTTTCATTGTGGCGCGGTGGATGATTTCCTTTGTCGAATTCCGACTTCCGAAGGCAGTCTGATCCTGCTGGATCCCCCTCGTTCGGGCTGTGGTGAGAGGATCAGCCATCAACTCGGCCAGATCCGCGCTCGATCAATCATCTATGTGAGTTGCGCTCCGATGACGTTGCTGCGGGATTTGAAGATCATCCTGTCGGGCGACAGATGGAAAATCAGAAGGGTTCAAGGGTTTGATATGTTTCCTCAGACCGCGCACCTGGAGGTCGCCGTTCAGCTGATTGACAGGACATGGTCTCGTGCTAACCTTGGATCATGAAGCCGGCTCTCTTGATCCCCGCCGCAATAAGTTCCTTTTTAGTCTGTTGCCTGATTTCTTGCGCTAGTTTAACGTCTGGGGATCCGGAAAAGGCAAAGCTTCTGCTTCGACTGGGGACTTCGCAAATTGAAAAAGGCGATTATCCGCTGGCCCTCAAGTCGCTTCTTGAATCCGAGAGCCTCGACCCCACCAATGAGATCACGCAAAACAATTTGGGACTGGTTTATTTCTTTCGCGAGAGGTTCGATCTGGCGGAGGAACACATGCGCCGCGCATTGAAGCTCAAGAGCGACTACACGGATGCGAAAAATAATTTGGCGCGCATTCTTATTGAAGGGGGACAGCCCAAGGAAGCCATCCGATTGCTCAAGGAAGTGATGAACGACCTGACCTACGACCGGCCGGGCAAAGCAACCCTCAACATGGGTCTTGCCTTTTTTAAGTTAAAAAAATTTGCGGAAGCCAGGACTTATTTTATTAAGACCCTGCAGCTCGGTCGGGACAATTGTTTGGCTCATAACTATCTCGGCCGCAGTTATTTCGAAACTGAAGATTTCCGCAGAGCTTCCGAAGCGCTTGATGTGGCCGTTGGTTTTTGTAAAGGTTTGCAGTTTGATGAACCTCACTATTACAGCGCATTGGCTTACTACGAACTGGGGGACCCGGTGAGAGCGGAGGCCCGGCTGGAGGAAGTCATAAAGATGTACACCAACGGTCGTTACTCCGACCAGGCGAAGGTTTTGCTTCAAACCATTAGAAAGTGACTGCACGGAACATGAGTGACCTCGGAAAATTTCTACAGGCAGAAAGGGAAAAAAAGGGGATTTCCATTCAAGAGGTTGCATTGAACCTCAAGATTGGCGCGCGGGTGATCTCCGCCATTGAGACCGGGGACAAAAGCCAGCTGCCGCCAAAAACTTTTCTGCGTGGCTTCGTCAAAT
>PSRN01000232.1 GCA_003176075.1 Bdellovibrio sp. | reverse complement strand
GGTGACAAGCCGCTTCTGCAATCGGAACCTGGTACCTATTCGACTCGTATTCGTCCAATGACCTCTCCGGACCAGTTCTTGAGAGGCCATTGGGCCATTTTTTCAAAACTCGCTTTCCAAGAATCCTCAATATCGCCGTTTCGGCGCAGAATTTCCAGCACCGCGGCCTCCGCCGCCCGCGAAGCCCCATCGCGCACCTTGAGGAAAAAGGTCATGCCGGTTATGAAGCTCGCTCCCCAGTAGTTTCCCTCGGCCCCACCCTTGGCTAGTATTTTACCGCCGCTTTCCTTGATCAGCCAGCTGTTGAATTCCCCCTCGCCCGAAACCAACTGCGGATGGCGGGTCATCGCCCGCCGAATTCTCTCAACGCCGCGGAAAAAGCGGGAGCTTTCATCAAAAAACAAAAGACCCAGTCGTGCCAAGGCCGCAAGGCTCACGAACTGGGTCGGGATACCGCACCCATCGATGCCCCAGGGCGCAGCTTCCCAATTCTCGCCGCCCAATTCCGATAAAAGCTGTCGAATTTCTTGCTGCACCGGATGGGTGAACTTGTGGTAGCCGTTCACGGCATAACCGCGGTCGCGACAGAGGGCGATGAGCCCCATGTGCTTGCCCGAACAGTTGTTGTGGAGCTTCTCCGGATTGCGATGCTCACGAATCAAGTGGTTTCTCTCGTTGTTGTCCCTGGGCCAATGGGCACCGCACGCCAGCTCATGCCCCAAAACTTTCATTTCACGCAGCCACTCCCGCAAAATATTGAGGTGACTGACGCTGCCCGAATGCGACGAACAGGCCAGGGCCAGACGTGTTTCCGCACGGTGATCGAGCTCAGCCCACTTGCTATTGGCGAGGAGGAGGGCTTGAAAAGGTTTGATCGCTGATCGCGGAGCCACCTGTCGATCGATCTGTCCAAAGCTCATCAATGTCTGGCCAGAGCGATCCAGGACCAGCGCGTCCACAAGGTGCTCACTCTCCAACTGGCCCGCCCGCTCGACCGCGATCCGCAGGACGTCAACTTTTGTTGTTTCGCTCGTGGTTTTATTCATCGTTTCATCCGACTCTTTATTCATCTCAGTGTTCTCTTTTTCGCCTACTTTGTCTTGTTCGGGTCGTCCTTGCCGATCTCATTGCTCATGGAATTCCATTTTTGCATCAGAGCCCCTCGGTCGTTGGGATCTCTTTTCACCAAAGCACGAATAATAATGGCCGCAACGGCCAGGGCAACGACCACCAATAAGACGTACTCGAGTAGCGCTTGCCCGCGGGACCGGCGAAGTCTGTGAACGCCTCTGAGACCCGGCGCGTGCGCTCTTTGAGCGCATCTATGGCACAAGGGCCACTTCGGAGGATGATTTTTGCAAGGACCCCAGGGCCATGGCAATAAATGAAAGTATTTCCGACAGGCGATCGTCATCAAAGGGGCCATTGACTCCCAAAATTTTGTCCTCACCCAATTGATCTTCAATCACCAAATCATGAACGCCTTCAAAAGCCATGGCAAAGGAGTCTTGCGACGGATATAGCATGATCAAGCAGCTTTGCCCGTAGGCCCGGTGTCGGGTTTTGATATCATGCAGAAGATCGCCGTATTTTTGCTGCAACCCAAAATAGACTTTGAGAGCGAGGGATTCATGGAACTGGGCGAAGTAGATCCTGACCGGCCCGTCAAAAATGGCGGAATTGAATGCAGGATTAAAAAAGCGGGAGTTCACAAGGTTCGCATAAGTTGCCTTCATAGCTTCTCCATGTCATCGATCGGTCTGAGAGCAAATCCGTTCGCCACTCACTTTGAGCCTAGAGAAAAAAAAATCGTTCAGGCAACAGTTTTGAGTTTCTTAGAGATGATTCATCATCAATTATTGCAGCGCGCCATCGCGGTACACAGAGCGCACACAGGGACGGCCGGGCGAATAGAAGAGTTCGTTCAACCCGCAATTCAGGGTGATAAAATCCGCCCGTTTCCCCACCTGCAGGGAGGCTTGTTCGGACTGCAAACCCAAGGCGGCCGCAGCTCCAAAGGTGTAGGCGCAAAGAACTTCGGCCAGAGACATTTTCATCTCCAGCCGAGCGAGAAGCCCGACCAATTGCAAATCTTGGCAGGGTGAGCTGCCAGGATTGAAATCCGTCGCCAGCGCGACGCGAACCCCTTCGTCGATCATCAGGCGGGCCCGCGGATAGGGGCATGAGAGGTAAAGATCGGCCAGCGGCAGAAGCACGGCGGTCGTTGACGAACGGGCCAGTTTGCGAACCTGCTCCTCTTTGATTTGTAAAACATGATCGACGCTGAGGGCGCCCAGTTCGACGCCCAAATCCGTGCCGCCAGAAAGACTCAGTTGGTCCGCATGGAGGGTGATTTGAAATCCCAAATCGCGCGCCGCCAGCAAATAGCTTTCACTCTCAGGTCGCTCAAAAAATCCCTTTTCCAGAAAAATATCGACCCTGGAACTCAGCTTTCTTCGCCGCACTTTGGGGAGCAGACGACCGACCAGAAAATCCAGATAGGCGGAGGTCGATCCAAATTCCGGCGGCAGCGCATGGGCGCCGAGAAACGTGGTCACAATGCGCGCCCGCCGAAGTTTGTTTGCAACTTGCAGCATCTTTAGTTCGCCGGCTTCGTCGAGAGCGTAACCTGACTTGACTTCAACGACGGTCACGCCCTGCTCAACAAATCGGTCCAACGCGAATTGCGCCCGCTCGAGCAGCTTGCCGGCGGAGGCTTGGCGCGTGGCCCGCATCGTGGACAGGATGCCGCCGCCCCGGGCCGCAATTTCCTTGTAGCTCACGCCCTGGTTGCGCAGCTCAAATTCTTGCGAGCGGTCTCCGGCATAAACAAGGTGCGTGTGGCACTCGACGAACGACGGCATGACGAGGGCGCGGTCGAGCGAAATTTCGCGCACCGGCTGACGCACGGGTTGGCGAGCTGGCAGACGGCCTGGCTGGCGAGCGGGCTGGCGGACGGGCTTGACCAAAGACGGGGGAATCTTACGGTCCGGGCCACACCACTGAATTCGTCCGTCTTCAACGATCAGGGCGGCATTCTTAAGGGTGCCAAAATCAGCTTCCGAAACTTTGCGGCCGTCCTTTTTGGCGAAGCCGTCAAAGGTGTGCAGTTCAGCGATATCACGAAAAAGAACTGTCACTTAGTGCCCTTGGCGTCTGAGGCCGCGCCGCCCACGCTAACCTTTCCTTGATTGGCCACGGCCTCTTGCGCCCTGCGCACCGCTTCGGGATCTCCCAAATATCTTTTCGCGCGCACAGCCAAATCATTGTCCAACTCATATAGAAGGGGAATTCCAGTGGGAATATTGACCTCCATAATTTGCGCGGGAGTCATCTTTTCGAGGTATTGGACCAAAGCGCGAATGCTGTTTCCGTGCGCGGCGATAAGGATTCGCTTTCCAACTTTCATTTGCGGCGCAATGTCCTCTTGCCACAAGGGGAGGACGCGCGCCACCGTGTCCTTCAGGGCCTCGGCCGATGGGAGATGCGAAGGATTGACCATGGCATATTTTGGGTCGTGGACAGGATGCCGAGGATCATCCTTGCTCAACGGGGGCGGAGGTGTGTCATAGCTTCGGCGCCAAATTTTCACTTGCTCTTCCCCATGACGAGCCGCGGTTTCAGCCTTATTGAGTCCAGTGAGGGCTCCATAATGACGTTCGTTGAGTCGCCAGCTCTTGACCACCGGCCACCATAGGCGATCCATCACCTCTTCCATGATCCAAAGGGTGCGGAGGGCTCGCTTCAATACCGAGCAGTAGGTCAGGTCAAATTCAAATTTTTCTTTCTGCAGAGTCAGCCCAGCATGACGGGCCTCGTCTCGACCTTTCTCTGAAAGGTCAATGTCTTGCCAGCCGGTAAAACGATTTTCTTGGTTCCAAAGACTTTCGCCGTGTCGCACGAGCACGAGTTGATGCATAATTCACTTATCCTTTCGTCCAATGGGAATAACTTGCTTGCAGAGGTATCATAAAATGCTAATTTTTAGAATTCCGCATTTTGCCCAAGTCGGTGCCTTCAGGAACTCCGCCGCCCGCGGCGGCTCCTTCGGCACCTCCGCAAGACGGATAGACCAGATTTTGTAGACCGGTTTTTTTTTGCCCGTGGCGGCTACGCCGCCCACGCTGGAGGACCTGACGTGGCTCGATCAATCACGCAAGAAAACGCCCAACTTATCGAGAATCTCTATCAACTCTTTCGGCAAAATCCCCAATCCGTAGGGACGGACTGGCGCATGTTTTTCGAGGGTTTTGAATTTGCCTCTGACCAGCCCGGGGGTGGCCTGAGCGAAAAGGAGTTGGACGTTTACAATTTGATCGCCGCCTATCGCAACCACGGTCATTTCGAAGCGGACTTGGACCCCCTGACCAACACCCCAACCCCGTCGGATCAATTGGCGCTTTCCCGATTCAATTTGAGCGACAAGGACCTGGACTCCCACTTTCAGATTGGCGGCCTCATCGGCCAGCCGGGCGCCAGCCTGCGCGAGATCATTTCGCATTTGCGCTCGGTTTATTGCGGCAAGCTCACCGTGCAGTGCGCGGAAGCCCTTCCCGAAGTGCGCAATTGGTTTATTCGCGAATTCGAAGGGCCTGTGCCTAAATTTGATGCAGAACAAAAGAAGCAGATCTTCGCGACTGTCAACCAAGCCGAGGTTTTGGAAAAGTTCATCCACTCGCGGTATGTCGGGGCGAAGCGATTCTCGGTGGAAGGCTCGGACGCGCTCCTCCCGATGCTCGACGGCCTGGCCCGGACGGCCGTTGAACTGCAAGTCGAAGAGGTGGTCCTCGGCATGGCTCACCGAGGCCGCATCAACGTGCTGACGACCTTTATGAACAAGAAAGTCGATTTTGTTTTTGCCGAATTCAACGGCCCTACCGAAACCGCAGTTCCTATTGATGATTTTGACGGCGACGTCAAATACCATATCGGCTATCAAACCGACCGGGTGTATGGTGAACGCTCCTTGCGTCTGACTTTGGCCTTTAACCCGTCCCACCTCGAAGCCGTCAACCCGGTGGTTCTCGGCATGAGCCGGGCGGCGCAACGCCGCCGCCTCGACACGCAAGAGCGAAAAAAGGTCATCCCCGTGCTGATTCATGGCGACGCCGCCTTCGCGGCGCAAGGGATTGTTCTTGAAACGTTACAAATGGCTCACGTCAAAGGCTACACCGTCGGCGGGACGATTCATATCGCCATCGACAACCAGGTCGGATTCACCACCAGCCCTGAAAACGGACGAAGTTCCCATTACTGTTCTGATGTGGCGAAAGTCATCGGCATTCCGGTCTTGCATGTGAACGGCGACGACGTGGAATCCTGTGTTCGCGCCTTGCAAATGGCGGTTCGTTTTCGCCAAGAATGGGGCCGCGACATCGTGGTCAACGTGATTTGCTACCGCCGCTATGGCCACAACGAAGGCGACGAGCCCGCCTACACCCAGCCGTTAATGTATGAGATCATCCGCAAACACCCCACCCTGCGCGAGATCTATGGCAAGCAGCTGATCCGTGAGGGCGTCACGACCCAGGGGTTCACGGATCAGGCGATGAAAAGTGAGATGGATCGATTGCAGGAGATTTTTGAGCGCACGAAGGCCCATCCACCCAAGATTGAACCCTTTAGGTTTGAGGGATTTTGGAAGGGGCTTCGCAAATCAAAAGCGGAGGATTTTGAACAGGCGACCGACACGGGTTTTGATCTTGAGCAACTCAGGAAAGTCGGGCGTCTCATCGCCGAAGTTCCTTCGGGGTTCACTCCTCATCCCAAGCTGGTCAAACTTCTTGAATCAAGAAAGGCCATGGCCGAAGGAAAAGAAATGGTGGATTGGGGAATGGGTGAGCTTCTGGCTTACGGTTCGTTAATCCAGGAAGGAACCAGTGTCCGCTTGACCGGGCAGGATTGCGTGCGCGGGACCTTCACCCACCGGCATGCGGGGCTCTACGACTTTAAGACCGGCGAGCATTACGCGGCTTTGGACCACTTGAACGATAAGGAGTTTTGCGTCTATGACTCCATCCTTTCTGAATACGGGGTGCTTGGCTTTGAATACGGCAATTCCGTTTGTGATCCCAGTTTCTTATTTCTTTGGGAGGCGCAATTTGGCGACTTCGCCAACGGCGCGCAAATCATCATCGATCAGTTCCTGGCGGCGGGCGAGGCGAAGTGGCAACAAATGAGCGGTTTGGTGCTGCTTCTGCCCCATGGCTATGAAGGACAAGGCCCCGAACACAGCTCCGCCCGTCTGGAGCGGTTTCTGCAACTCTGCGCCCAGTACAACATGCAGGTCGCCAACCTGACCACCCCCGCCCAGGTTTTCCATGCCTTGCGACGGCAGGTCCGGCGCCCCTTTCGTAAGCCACTGATTGTCATGTCACCCAAATCTTTGCTTCGTCATCCACGGGCCGTTTCCACGATGGAAGATCTGGCTGACGGGGGATTTCAAGAGGTCATTCCTGATCAACAGCTTGACGTGAAGAACACCCGTGGCGGCTCCGCCGCCCACGCAGTCGACACCATCGCCCTATGTAGCGGCAAGATTTACTACGATCTTCTCGAGGAACGGGAAAAGCTCAAGAACGATAGGACGGCGCTGGTTCGAATCGAACAGCTTTATCCATTTATCGGCTCGCAGGTGACCAGATTGGTCAAGGGTTACCCGAAGCTCAAGAATTTGATCTGGGTGCAAGAGGAACCCAAGAACATGGGCGCTTACCGCTACATGTATTTCCGGCTGACCGAGCTGCTGATCCGCGAGGGGCTGACCCACCTGGCGCTTCATTATGTGGGTCGCGGTGAGAGGTCCTCGCCGGCGACAGGCTCGCTCTACCGGCATAAAATCGAGCAAGCTGAAATTCTCAAGAATTGTTTTACGATTTGAAGGAGGCGTCCCGTGAAGTTTGAAGTGAAAGTTCCCGCCGTGGGTGAGTCCGTCACCGAAGCCACAGTTGGAGAATGGGTGAAGAAGAACGGTGAGGCCATTCGGCGCAACGATATCCTTCTGGTGCTGGAGACCGACAAAGCTTCGGTCGAAGTCGTGGCTGAGCAGGACGGCGTTCTTTTCACCAAGGTGGCGCAGGGGCAAACAGTACCGATTGGGACAGTCATCGCGGTCATCGATTCAGAGGCGCAGGCGACGACAGCTTCACCCGCGAACACCAATGCCGCTACGGCTGCCACGGGTGTTCCAGCTGCGACAACCGCCAACGGCGGTCAGTCCACGCCGACCCTGCCGCGAGGCCCAGCCCAAGTCGGTGGCTTCACGAGCTCCGCCGCCGGAGGCGGCTCCGTCGGCACCTCCGCAGAGGCCAAGTTTTCTCCCCCACCCCCACCCCCACCCCCATCAACGGCACATCCCGACCTG
>PSRN01000050.1 GCA_003176075.1 Bdellovibrio sp. | reverse complement strand
ACCCGCCTTGGCCATTTGCACGGCCTGCGCGCCGGTGATTGCGCCCAAAGAATCGACGTAAGGCTCGGTGGAAAGAATTTTCCACAGCTTTTCCGCCACGTACTGGGCATGCGTCTGCTGCACATGGAGTGACGGCCTCAACTTCACCACGTCCTCCGCGGAATAGGGCCGCTGAATGCCGTTCCACCGACCGGGATTTTCCCAATAGGATTTCAGGTCGGCGACTTGTTGTGCGGGAGAGCTGAATGCGAGTCCTTGCTTCATTTGTTCATTCCTTTCATTAATGTTGAATCAATTCATCATTAAAATTGTAATCCTAACATTGCAATACCAGTTCAGGGTACGCGGCCGAGGTCAGAAATTCCGGAATCTCTTTCGCCTCCACCAAACCGCGCAAAATCCGAAAAGCTTTGGTGAAGCTTTCTTTCGCCCCCGGATTTTGCGACACAATCTCCTGTTCGATTTTTCGACATTCCCCAAGCACGAGGGAAAGTGAGACTTCCTGTCCTTCCTTGGTCTGTGAGCGGTGGTGAATCCATTGCCAAAGTTGGGCACGACAAATTTCGGCGGTGGCCGCATCCTCCATAAGATTGTAAAGCGCGACAGCTCCTTGGCCGGAAATCCACCGCTCGATATAGCGGGCGGCGACATCAATGTTCGAGCGCAGCCCCGCCATCGGAATTTCCCCCGGCGTGGAGGAAAACGAAAGGAGATCTTTCGCCAGAACTTTGACCTCCTCACGCAATTTATCTTTTTGATGGGGCTGTCCCTGAAGTGCCGTTACAAAGACTTTCATCGCGACGGAAACCAAATCGGGGTGGGCGACCCATGTGCCATCAAAGCCATCCCGGCATTCACGTTGCTTGTCGGCTTGTACTTGCTCAATGGCCTTTTCGGTGGCGACCGGATCACTGCGGTTGGGCACGAAGGCCGCCATTCCACCCATCGCGTGGGCGCCCCTCTTGTGACAGGTCTGAACGAGAAGATCGGTGTAAGCCTTCATAAACGGAACAGTCATCGGCACGAAAGAACGATGAGGAAGGACAAAGTCACGATGCTGGCCCATTCGCTTGATTCCAGAAAACAAATAATCCCACCGACCGGCATTGAGTCCCACAATATAGTCTTTCAACTCAAAAAGAATCTCTTCCATTTCAAAGGCGGCGGGAAGAGTTTCAATCAGCACGGTCACCTTCGTGGTAAAACGCGGGATATCGAGACTCTTCTCGGCGAACTCGATGACTTTGTTCCACAGTCTCGCTTCCAAGTGACTCTCAAGTTTGGGCAAATAGTAAAAGGGCCCACTTTGGCGTTTGCAACACTCGCGGGCGTTGTGAAAAAAGAAAAGACCGAAATCAAAGAGCGAAGCCGAAAAACCTTGCTGTCCCACGTGGACATGACCTTCCTCGAGATGCCAGCCGCGCGGACGAACCATCAAAGTCGCTATGTCCTTATTGAGCGCATAGGACTTTCCCGCCGCTTCAAAACGCAACGAATGGCGAACCGCCGCTTTTAAAGCTTGCTGGCCTTCGAGCAAGCGGTCCCAGGTTGGTGAAAGCGCGTCCTCAAAGTCGGCCATGAAGACCTTTGCGCCGGAATTCAAAGCGTTGATCACCATCTTCGGCTCGGCCGGACCAGTGATTTCTACACGTCGATCTTGCAGAGCTGGCGGAATCGCCGTCACTTTCCACGCCGACTTTCTGATTTGTGACGTTTCAGGATGAAAGTCGGGTTTTTCGCCGGCATCAAAACGCTTTTGCCTCTCCTGACGGGCTTTCAGCAGGCGCCTTCTTTCCTCATCAAAATTCTGATGCAGCTCGAGCAGAAATTTGCAGGCCTGCGGTGGAAGGATTTCCCCGACCAAAGTATGCTTGCTGGCTGGGGCTGATATCGCGAACTGACAATCCTTGCTGTCCCTCATGGCCACGCCTCCTTTATTAAGGATAACGAAGAGGTGACTTAAAAGACCAAGGAAAAAGTGAAAAAATCATCCGGTAGCTTGCACAAAAACTAAATCCTAATTTTCTGACTTTTGTGATCAGCTCAACGAGTACGGAGACCCCGCCGATTGATTCACGGCCTGGTCTCTTTTATACTCATACACATGAGTAAGAGTAAAACGTTGCAGATTCTAATCACTGTTTCGGAGGAACGTCTCCTGAAAACAGCGGCAAAAAAGAAAGGACTCCCTCTAGCGGAATGGGCTCGGAATTTGTTGCGACAAAAGGCCAGAGAGGATTTAGGACCCCAACCAAAATCCGTAGAAGAGGCCCTACGGTCACTTCTTTCGATCAATGCTCCCGTTGATTCCGTGGATGTCATGATTCAGGAATCTTTTAAGGGCCGATATCGATGACTTTCATTGATGCCAACATTTTCGGGTCTTCTCCGAAACGTGTGGATAAATTTTCGCTAAATTCAGTAAAAGATGGTGTAACTGGCCAGCCCGAACGTTTTCTTGGGTGATCTTCCAGATCACCCAAGAAAACAGTTTCGGAAGCCATGTCAACAGTCCAAAAACCGCTGCTGCAGATGGACTTAAGAAAAAAACCTTCGATTTTTACCCACACGTTTTGGAGAAGACCCACATTTTCATCTATGCGGCCGGAGCCGAGAGCAAGTGGAGTTCAACAACAGTTGGACTGATTACCTTGACGACCTCAAAGGGTGTAGGCTCCTAACGAGTTTGCGTTGTTTCAATCGGATAGACCTGAGTCGGCAAAGTGCCTGCCAGGTAAACAGCAATGGCTTTCAGATCGTCGGCAGATAGGTTTCTGCTTTTAATCATGGCCGGCATCGTCGTCCCACTTGTTTCATCCGAGCTAAACTTCTCAAGCCGTGCGAGCAGGTAAAACCGCTTCTGTCCAAAAATCATGGCTGCCATGTCCATGGGGGCGAGCGAGTCCTTGCCCAGGTGGCACGCCAAACAACTTTCCGGATCGGCCTCTGGATCCTTTCGCACGATTTCTTTGCCCCGCTTGTAGAGGCGATCGAAACCGCCCTTGTTATCGCCAATTTCTTGGGTCAACTGCGTGTAAGAATCTGAGGACTTAACTTTGAATTGACTGAAAGTATTGGCCGCGTTCGCAACCACCTCGGCCAAATCCCCCGTCAGTTCTCCGGTCGCGGTATTTCTTTCGCCAGTGATTTTCAAATCGTCGATCACCCGGCGCAGTTGATCCGGCATGAATCCACTCGCTTGCGGGTCCAACCAGTTCGTCACTCGCGCGATAAAATAATCCTTGCCGATGCCGGCCAGATTGGGAGCATCAGGGTAAACCGCCATGCCATCGGCGCCATGGCAGGCCGTGCAGGCTTTAAAAAAAGCCGCTTTTTTCTGCTCCAAGTTCATCGGCGGGGGTGGTGGCTGTTGACCGGCCTGGCCAGCATTCAGCAGCCCGTTGTACCAGTCTTTCACCGTCTGTAATTGTTTGGGGTCCAACTGCGGTTTGCCTTCCGGGGGCATCCTTAGAGGACCCTCAGCAGCGCCGACTCGGGTTTTAAATTTTTTAGGATCTTTCGCCGCTTGAGTGGCGGTCTTTTCATCAAGCCAGTTTCGCTCGGGAAATGAGGGGTTATGGCATTCAACACACTTGGCCTCGAAGATCGGTTTTACCTCGGCATACGACACCGCCGCACCTGTCGGCTTTTCACTCAAGGTGCTCGGTAGTGGCTGATGTGGCCCGCTCACATTGCATCCAAAACCAGCGATCACAGATGTAAAAACGATAGGGAAAAAGAAGCGGTGAAAAGATATTCTGCCTAGCTTATTCATCTCTGTTGGCCCTCGGTGGAATCTCTGTTAGTGAGAGGCAAGTTGCCGTTATAGCTCAGCGTGGGCGGCGGAGCCGCCACGTGTGTCGAGATAAACTAACTGATGGAGCCAAAAATGTGTGGAGAAATCTGGTCGCCCTACACTCTTTTCAAAAAATTGTTCAAGCTGGCTCCACATTTTGTCACGCTTGCCGCCACGCTTGACTCAACAGCTGCTTGGGCGCGCATCAATTACGCCTTAAAAATGGCCAACAACAAGTGTACTGCCTGTCATTTGGCATCGGCTGGCGCTGGTCCGAAGACGTTGAACGGAAAACTTTATGGCGCCCGTGAGTGGGCCATGCACCCCTTTCTGCGCCAAAGCTATGCTGGCGCCGATGTGAAGTTTCTCTATCTTGATCCAACACAAAAGCAGGATGAAACGCGTTCAGGCTTGATGAATATGGCGACCAATATTTGGGCCTCGGTCCCGATCACTCCCGAGGAGGGCGACCAAGGACTCAGAATCGTCGCGGAACAGAATTTCTCCAGCGCCGCCACAACCACGGCTCGCAACCTTTACCTTCGCTGGGCCCCGACTGACGAAACAGGCACATCTTGGCTGCCGCAATATATTTTCTTGGGCCGGTTTCTTCCACCTTTCGGCATTGTGACCGACGAACACGACACTTACGTACGAATGCAGACGGGTACGATGTGGAATTTTGGACTCCGCATGGGAGCCCTGTTCTCAGCCAATCCTGTTGATTCCATCCATTACGATATCGCGCTACTGAATGGCCAACAAAACACGGGGACTCTTGTGGCCGGCGAAGCCGCCATGTGGGGAACCGTTCTCAATTTGCGATGGATGCCCAGCACCTTGCCATTTCTTATTGGTGCGAGCGCCAGTTATTACAGTCCAGCACCCAATAGCTACGACCGATCGGCGCAGTCGGTTTACTTTGGATTGTCCTTTGAAAGACTGACCGGCCAGCGCGTGCCAGTCCAACTTCTCGCCGAGTACGCAGTGGCCAGAAATTGGAATAGCTTAATCCCTGGGAGCTTTGCGACAGCGGATTATTTGAGTCAGAACGCGCAGGCGGATTCAGTGGGAGGTCTGACTGAAATTGATTGGGACTTGAACTTGAAGACGACTCTGATTGCCAAGTATGACTATCTTTTGCTGAACAAGGGCTTCTCCGGCGATGCTTTTCAAAAATACAGTCTGGGGGTCAAGCGTTGGTTCGGCCCCAATCTTTGGTTTATGGTTCGTTATGACAAAGCTGTTGCCAACAAGCCAGAGGAGAGGGACACAGGCTTCCTTGGGTCCAACAGTATTTTCTGGACCCTGTTAAGCGTGCAACTATAAGACTGCGGGGAGGATCGCCAATGAAAAAAATTATTATGCTGATGATAATCGCGAGTATGTACCAAACTACCGTAAAAGCCGCCGAAGGAAATGCGGCCGAGGGAAATTCCGCCGACGGAAAGAGGAAAGCGGCGGCGTGCGTGGCCTGTCATGGCGCTGAAGGTATCAGCATCAATCCCCTATGGCCTAATCTGGCGAAGCAGAAGCCGGAATATCTGGTGAAACAATTGACGGATTTCTACGACGGCAAAAGAAACGATCCGGTGATGAGCCCCATGGCCAAAACTCTTACGGAGCAAGACCGTAAGGATATCGCTGCTTATTTCTCTTCGCTCTGAAATGACCGGGTATTGGTTGCTGGTGAGGCGTTAGCTAATGACCATTAGTTAATTGACCACCTGGGAACCACGCGTCTCTTTGAGTCCTGAGGCCGCTTTAAGCTCCTCGCGAAACTTGGTGGCGTTTACCGAACAAGTTAATGCCGCAACCCAACTGTTTCCCAAGGCACTCAGACAGCCGGAACGAAATGCAAATTCGCCGTTGTCGAGGATGCGGGCGTCGACTCGACGATCAATTTCTTCAATCGCTGAATCAACCCGAAAAATCATTAAAAAAGTGGCGGTACAGACCACGAGAGTAAAGATCAGGAGGCGAACCCGACCGGCGTTGCTCCATAACGGGAGCTTCCAGGACACATTTGGATTGATATGACTTCGAAGGAGCAAGGATATTGTTTCCATAAGAACTCTATCTGCGAATTTTATGCCGCACAAAAATCGACCGGCGGAGAGCTACCTTGCAATCCACGGCGGAAGAGCCTTCAATTTGCTGTCAATTTTTTGGTCAACTGTGATTTACGGAACGGATACCTTCCCGGATACCTTCTCAGATGCCGCAGAGGACAAGGATCTCTGATCGAGACTTTTCACTGAAAATTATCGTGTTATTATTTGCTCCAGCCTCTCTTGTGGCTAGAAAGGGGGTGATCGTTGAATCTATTAGATAGTATGGGGGGCGAGGGTTAATCCCTCGCCCCATTTTGCAAAAATCAGATTGCAATAATCAGATTGCAAAAATGAGATTGCTAAAATGATACAATTTTCTGACCAGCCAGGCCTTATTGAGTCTATTCAAGAACTCCGCAAGTACCAGCTGCGACCTGAACAACCCTCTTTGGAATCGCGCTTGAAGTGCCTGGAAAATCTCTGTGAAGTTTTAGCTCAACCACAAGAAGGTTGGATCAAGGCGGTGGCGCAGGAAACGGATGTGCCAGAAACCTGCGTTCGAAACGCCGAGTTCGCCGGCTTTGCGGCCGGCCTTTCGAGAGAGCTTTCCTTATTCCGCACCGGCAGGGATCTGGTGCCCACGGGACTGATCTCGATTTTGTCGCCGCGGGTTTTTCCTTTGCGCACAACCCTCGAACGGCTGGTTCCCGCCTATTTGGCGGGGGACCCATGCATCGTGAAATTTTCTTCCCGCACAAGCTCGGCAAAGCAAATCTTCATGGATGTGTTGGCCGAGGCAAAACTTGATGTTGAAGGCATGGCCGTCACTTCGGCTCCGTCAGAACAGCTCCTGCCCGTACTGACCGCCCACCCCTCCATCCGCGGTGTCAGCTTTGTAGGCTCTCTCAAGACAGCCGGAGAGATTCAAGATTTGCTACAGCATTTTTGCCGATTTCAAGCGTGGACGGGGGGAATCACTTCGTGGCTCTGTTTGTCGGCCGACGATTTGGAAAGAGTTGCGCAAGAACTCCGGCTGTTGGCCGTCAAGTGGGGTTACAATCATCCTTATTTCCCCAAGAAGATTTTTGTTTTGGAGAGTTTTGCGGAGAAAGCTCGCTCCGTCCTGCAGGAACTCTGGCCTTTATTGCCGGGAAGCCAGGTTTCAGTCAGTGGCCTCGTTGCCAAAATGACATCGGAGGGAGCCAAAGTGCGCTACGAAGGATCTCCGGCACTGGTCGAGGATCTACCCCATTGTTCGGAGTTCCACCAACTGGAAATCGCTGAACCGGTCGTTCAGTTGGTCGCGGTGAAGTACATTCACGAAATGGTGAAATGGATCAACACCGGTTCTTACGGTTTGCTGGCCCAAATCTGGGGGCCCGCCGAAAAAGCCGTCAAATTGGCCCCTAAAATCGAGTGTGGCTTGGTGACCATCAATGAAGCTCTTCAAGCTGACCAAAGTCTTCTCTTCGGCATGAAGGAATCGGCCCTTGGAATCAATGATCTCACTCCCGAGGGATGTTTCTTCAGCCAAAAGCGAACCGTCATCATGGAGATTCAAGGAGGAAGCGATTTTGTTTCTAAGTAGATTTTATTCCGAGCGCGTCTTTCCATACATATGTGATTGCTTGGTACGGAACCGCCGCTTTGATCAACGGCGGCGGACCATTTTGCAATTCGCCCATGGGAATATTCTGGAGTTGGGCATTGGAACAGGCAGGAATCTCAAGTTCTATCCACCAGGTGTCCGAGAGATCGTCGCCATCGATCCCAGCGTCGGAATGGAGAGTCTGCTGTGGAAGAAATCACTGAAACAGCCAGAAAGCCAAAGAATCAAAATTCGATTCCATCGCGGCTCGGCTGAGGAGCTGCCCTTTCGTGACCATTCATTTGACACTGTCGTCAGCACCATCACCTTGTGCAGCATTGGCAATTTAAACAAAGCTTTGCGGGAGATTCGCCGGGTTCTCAAGAGAGATGGCGAGTTTTTATTCCTCGATCACGGCCTGAGCCCTGATCCCTCGGTGGCCGCCTGGCAATCCCGTCTGGACCCCGTCGAGAAAGTCGTGGCTTGCGGGTGTTCGTTGGTCGTTGATGTCGAAAAGGAGCTGCTCAATGCCGGCTTTCGGATTGTCGATCTGAAGAAATACTATCTGCCGGCGGTGCCAAAAGTTCTGGGTCACTTATTTGAGGGGCGAGCAAGACCGCGGGAGGGTGACGTTCAATCGTGAGACCGCCAAAATACTGACAAGACAGGGACATTCGGCCTGTCAAAAAAGTTAAGGTATCGCGGACCTGTCAGCGAATCAGTGGAGCTGGTAACCACGGTTGCGGTTTCTAATTTGGCACTCGGGACAATGTGCCTTTTCCCAAATCCACTCCTTACTGGCGTCGAATTCATGCTCGAGGATCAAGGCCGATCCACACAACGAACAGTGATTTTGCGCCTGCAGAAATTCCAGCTGCGCTTCAGACTTGATGTTTTCGAAATATTGAATTTTGTCAGCAATCATTGCTTGCCTCTCCCGAAGCAAAAAGAATGCAAAAGTCATTCACCGACAGAAGGCGGATCATCCAGACATAGGGCGGTAGGCAGACCGCATTTAATCGGCTGTGGCCGTGGCTGCGGCTGCGGCTGATTGAAAACCCTAAGCCATGTATTTGGACTGAAGCTTTTTTTGCTCTTCAAACTTCCTGAGGGCCAGGTCAATCAGTCGCTCGATCAGCACGCGATACGGAACTCCCGAAATTTCCATCAATTTCGGATATTGGCTGATGGAGGTGAATCCGGGAATGGTGTTGATCTCATTGATAAAGAATTTTCCCGCCTTCGTCATAAAGAAATCAACGCGCGCCATGCCGTCACAGCACAAAACTGAAAATGTACGAAGAGCCAAGGCCTTGACGTCAGCGACTTCGCCCGCTGAAAGTTCGGCGGGAACTTTCAAGATCGCCCCCTGCTCATCCAGGTATTTGGCTTCGTAGGAATAAAACTCGTGCTGCGGAATCACTTCCCCAGGCGAACTCGCGATCAGGTCGCTGCCGCCACCCAAGACGGCCACTTCGATCTCCCTGCCGTTAATGAACGTCTCAGCCAAAACTTTTTCGTCATACTTGAAGGTGTCGGCGAGGTGCTGGTCGAAATCCGCCGATGACTTGATCTTATGGACGCCGATGGAAGAGCCCATGTTCGAGGGCTTGATAAAGAATGGCAAACCCAGGTCGCTGACGATTTCGTCAAATGAATGCTTGAGGCCACGGCGGAGAAGGCGGTAGCGGGCACTGGGAAGTCCCGCCTCATGCAACAGTCTCTTCATGACTTCTTTATCCATGCCGATGGCTGAAGCCAAAACCCCGCATCCCACCATCGGCAAGTTCACCATGCGAAACAAGCCCTGAATCGAGCCGTCTTCACCGAAGGGTCCGTGCAGCACGGGGAAAGCGACATCGATGGCTTGCTTCTCGTGGGTGGTGAGATTATAGAGGACCGGTTTTTCTTCGCCAACATTGACGAGGCTCACGAGCGGCCAGGAGTGGGTTCTGGGCTCATCGGCCCGTTTCAAATCGTTTGGAACTTGCCGGTCGGGAAAAAGTGTCCAGCGGCCGTTGTCGGCGATGCCGACAAGGTGAAGCTCGTATTTCTCTGGCGACAAGGCCTTGGCAATATTGCGGGCTGAGATGACGGAAATCTCATGCTCCGCCGAATGTCCGCCGAAGAAGAGTGCCACCCGCGTCTTCATGCCATTTCCGCAAGTTCTTTGGCGAGCTTTTCAATGCCGATAAACACTTCATGAGGTTTCGCCGAACCGTACATGTAAGCGGGAGTGGTGATCACTTTGCAAGTCCGATCAACAAGCACCTCGTCGACCGGGCAGATCTGGTGTTGCGCCCCTGTTTTCAAGATTTCTCCGATCGTCTCTTTATCGTTGCCGATGGTCACCGTCACTTTCCTGCCTCCCAAGACTTTGGCGAGCAACACGGGGGCGATACAAATGGCGGCGATCGGTTTTTGTTGCTCGTTGAAAGCAAGGATGGGCTTCTTCACCGCCGGCATGACTTCACAAGCACTTCCTTTGCGGGCCCAATCGCTCAAATGCAGAGCCGCGCCGAAGCCGCCCGGAAACGCCAAGGCGTCGTAATCCGTCGGATTGAGGTTATTGAGGTCCATCATATTTGAGCGCGTGATGCGAGCGGCCTCGATCATCATGTTGCGTGTCCCGATATTCGTGTCGTTGAGAAAATTGCGCGCCTCGAAGGTCCGGTCGGGAGCAAAGAAATCGACTCGCACACCCAATCGGGAGAGCCCCACGATCAGAGAAACAGCCTCGGTGATTTCAGTCCCGTCCTTGTTGCCACAACCGGCCAGTGCGACCGCAATCCTTTTTGCTTTCATCACCCACCTCCCGATAGCGTGGGCGGCGAAGGACCAAGTCAGTGCTTTCGGCACCTCCGCAGAGCCACGGGTGTAAAAATCCTTTAAAAGTTACCTCACGGGTGCCCGAATGTAAAAGCTTTGATTTCGTCGCACTGAGCGAGAAGAAGTTGTCGCCCTTGGAGGGTCAACAAGGTGGTGACACAAGCTTGAATGACTCCCGGTTCTTCCGGGAACAAAGTGCTTCCAAAATAGGGTACGTCGGGACTGAAAACTCGAACGATGGAATATTTTTGGGCTCCCGAATCATTCCAGATGACCTGATCGAAACTTAACGTATAGGCGGTCAATCCGGCTGAGCATTTGTCGGCGGTCAAGCCTCCACAGTTGTCCAGCAAGCGCACATAATCCGGCACGGGAACGCTGGCTTTCGTCATCTTCAAGTTGTGGAAAGTCATCGGTGGGCGGACGGAGCCGCCTTGGTCTGCGGAGGTCCCGAAGGGACCGACTTGGTCTGCGGAGGTGCTGAAAGCACCGACTTGGACAAACAAAAGACTCACGGGGCTAAAGGCCAGCCGTGAGCGGGGATCCAATGACTGAATGACCAGTTGCAAACTTTGCGCGTCAGGCGCGTTGTCATTCATGATCGAGTTCGTCGTCGCGGCACGTTTCTTCGCCAGCCGGGCCACGGTTTCCGACTCCGAGGGCTTCTCTTGCCCTTGGATATTTTCATAAAGCGTCTTGTGGTACAGAATCAAATAATCGTTCGCGTCCTCTGTTTTCGAACGAACCGTGTAGGCCCATCGTTGATTGACTAAATAAGGGCGCGATTCAATCCAGGTTTGGCGGGTGAAGTAGGCATACTCGCCCTGCATAATGCTGTAGGGATCAGGGACAGTGACCTGACCCAAGGCCGCTTTGAAATCTTCCTCCGTGGCAACCGGGCCATAGTCGGGTTTTAAGTCGGGCTCCTTCATGCAGGCCGAAAGCGCGCAGACCAGAGCAAAGCCCAAAACAAAACCCAGAGCCAAGCCAAGTGCTTTTTTCATACCGAATCCCATCCCCACAGCCAAAAACGGAGGGGCAAAACATTTAAGGACATCAGCTGCGGCGACAAAAGGGTGGGCTCTGTCTCTGACCAGGGACCAAAGAAAAGGCGAACCAACGCCGCCTCCGTCAAGGTTTTGACATCGGGGCCTGGAATTCCCAAAGCCTTGCAGGCGCGGTCGACTTTGGCAATCAGCTGTTCGCGTTTAAGAATCTTGATCATCCCCAAAAAGCCTTCGTGGTGAAAAACTCCCTGGTGTTGAAAGGCCTTCATCAATTGAACGGAATGGCGGGGGGCAATGAGCACAAAGGACCTTTTCTTTTCGCTAAGGATAAAATTAAAGAGAGCGAAGAGAGCCGGAATGGATCCCGACCATTCATGGATATAGTCGGTGAGATCCGAGCCCTTACCCTCCACCGCGAAGGCCTCGAGCGATCCGGCCGGAGACCAGGCGGTGTAAAGCTGCGACTGCGGAATTTGCAGAAACGAGCGAAAGTCTTCCAGAGTCCGGTGAGTCGCCACGGTGTGCTTCTGGTAAAGACGAAGGATGGCCTCGGGAGCCACTTGGAATCCTTTTTTGATTTCAAGTGGCGCGGGCGGGACCTCCAGCGGGCGGTCAATAACAAAGCTTTCTTCAAAACCAGCCAGTTCAAAACCCATTTTGCGATAAAAGTCATGCAGCTGGGTCCACAGCACGGCGATGTCACAGCCTTGGTTGGTCGCCTCCTCCAGGCAGGACTGCAGAATCTGGCGGCTCAGGCCCTGGCCGCGGTGGGACTCCTCGGTGACCACGCTGCC
>PSRN01000071.1 GCA_003176075.1 Bdellovibrio sp. | reverse complement strand
TGGAGACAGTCCCTTCACTTTTGAGCGCCCTTCGCGTACGTAATATTCGAATTCATTGCGAAACTTCGTCACAAAGCTCAGCACCGGAAGAGCCGCCGCATCGGAAAGCGCGCAGATCGTCCGGCCCTTCATTTGATCGGCCACCCGAATCAAGAGATCAATGTCCTGCAAACGCCCCCGTCCTGAAAGAATCGAATGGACAATTTTGTCCAGCCATCCCGTGCCCTCACGGCAGGGCGTGCACTGGCCGCAGGACTCATGGTGATAAAAATGAGTCAGATTCGCCAAACACTCGACCATGCATTGTTCGTCGTCGAGAATGATCACAGCGCCTGACCCCAGCATTGTTCCCATCTGCGCCAGGCATTCATAATCCAGAGTCGCCCGCTCCGCCTCATCGCGGGTGAGCACCGGCGCTGAACTTCCGCCTGGAATCACGGCCTTCAGCTCGCGTCCTGGCCGGAGACCCTTGCCCAACCCATAAATCAGATCTTTCAGAGGGTATCCGAGCGGGACTTCGTAATTGCCAGGCCTGACCACATTGCCGCTGAGGGAAAAGAGTTTTGTCCCGGCGGATTTCTCGGTGCCGATTTTCTTATACGCCGCCGCCCCGTCCTTGATGATCGGGACAACCGCGGCCAGCGTTTCAACATTATTCACGATGGTGGGCTTGCGCAAATAGCCCTGCACGGCCGGAAAAGGGGGTTTTAATTTGGGCTGCCCTTTCTTCCCTTCAAGGGATGAAATCATCCCCGTCTCTTCGCCGCAAATATAGGCGCCAGCGCCGGAGTAGATATCCATCTCGTGCTGAAAGCCACTCCCCAGAATATTTTTTCCTAAGAATCCCGCGTCGTAAGCCTCACGAAGAGCCTTTTCCAGAATTGAAATAGGGACACGATACTCCCCGCGCACATAGATATATGACTTGGCCGACTGAATGGCATAGGCGGAAATGATCATCCCTTCGATCAACTGGTGAGGAGCCCTTTCCATCATCAGCCGGTCTTTGAAAGTCCCGGGCTCTCCTTCGTCGGCGTTGCACAGAAGATACCGCGGTTCATTGTTTTTGGGCAAAAAGGACCACTTCATTCCCGTCGAAAAACCGGCTCCGCCGCGCCCGCGCAGGCCGGAGGATTTCACTTCATCGATAATTTGCTGCGGCTGCATCTTCAACGCTTTTGGCAAAACGGCGTAACCGCCGTGTTTTTTGTATCCTTCAAGAGAGCGGAATTCGTCGAGATGATAGAATTCCGTCAGCAGCTTCTTTTCACTCATGACAGTCCTCGCAGAATATTCATCGCCGATTCCGGCGTCAGGTTTTCATGATAACTGTCATTCACTTGCATCATGGGCGCGGTTCCGCAGGAGCCCAGGCACTCCACCCGCGACACCGAAAACTTACCGTCCTTGGTGATCTCATCCAGGCTGACCCGCAGCTCCTTGCAAATATGCTGCATTAAAGCCGGCCCCCCGTTGACATGGCAAGAAAGAGTGCCGCACACCTGCACGTGGTACTGACCGACGGGCTTGGTGTTGAACATCGTATAGAATTTCAAGACTTCGTTGATCTTGGCCTCGGGAATATGCATCACCTTCGCCAGGTGGCGAACGACGTCTTCGCTGACCCATCCCTTATTTTCTTTTTGCGCCACAAAGAGCGCCGGAATGATCGCTGATTCTATTGTCTCATAGCGCTTCATTTCCTTTTGAACTTTGGCCAGCCCTGCAGGTGACAGCTCAAACATTTTCGATCTCCTTCAATTTCAACGATCCAATTCACCGGCGATCACGTTCATCGAGGCCACTGTGGCGATGGCGTCGGCGATAAATCCCCCTTTGACCACCGTCGGAAACGATTGATAAATGGCGAAGCAAGGCGGCCTCACCTTCAACCGATAGGGGTTGGCGCTGCCATCGCTGATCAAATAAAATCCAAGCTCGCCGTTGGCGGCTTCGGTGGCGTCGTAGACCTCACCTGGCGGCGGCCTCAGCCCCTTGATCACCAGCATGAAGTGGTTCATCAAGCCTTCAATGTTGCCGTAGACATCCTTCTTGCTGGGGAGGACGACCCCGCGGTCCCGCGACGTGAAATCACCGCTGGGCACGCTTTTGCAAACCTGCTCGATAATGCGAATCGACTGGCGCATCTCTTCGATACGTACCAAATAGCGATCATAAATGTCGCCATGGGTCCCCACCGGGACGTCAAAATCAAGCTGGTCGTAGCCATAGTAGGGAGTCGTCTTGCGAAGATCGAGACCCACGCCACAGGCCCGCAGCAAAGGGCCCGTGTAACCCCACTGGATCGCGTCGGCGGCCTTCACCGGCAACACCCCCCGGGTGCGCTGAATAAAAATCTTGTTGTCGAGAAGAAGCCTTGAAATTTCGTCGACCTCGCCGCGCATCTCTTTACAGAACGACAGGACCTCATCGAGCCAGCCGTCGGGGGCATCTTGCGCCATTCCTCCCACCCGGGTCATTGCGACCGTCAGGCGCGCGCCACAGAGCTTTTCAAAAAGCGTGTAGACTTTTTCGCGGTAGGTGAACAAGTGAAAGAAAGCGGTCAAAGCCCCCAAGTCCACGCCCCCGGTTCCCACCGCGACAATGTGATCAATGATTCTCGATAACTCGCACAGAATCACCCGCATCGCCTGGGCCTTGGGTGGAATGGTGAGTCCAAGCAAGCGCTCCACAGTCCTGCAATAACCGACGTTGTTCATGGGCGCCGAACAGTAGTTGAGCCGGTCGGTGTAAGGGATCACCTGGTTGTAGGGATGGGTTTCCGCCATCTTTTCAAAACAGCGGTGAAGGTAGCCGATTTCACAGCTGGCGCGGACGATGGTTTCCCCGTCGAGCTCGGCCATCACCCGCAATGTTCCGTGCATCGCCGGATGGGAGGGGCCAATATTGATCGGCACGAATCGCTCGTCCAGCACATCGCCAGCGCTGCCGGGCTCGTTATCAAAGTGAATTCCAAGGGCCGCGGTGCAATGCTGCTGTTGATCCGCCTCGTAGTCCTTGCGCAACGGGTGGCCCACAAATTGATGGTGGGTGAGAATCCGTCTCAAATTGGGATGGCCCCGAAAAACAATGCCAAACATGTCGTAGGCCTCGCGCTCAAACCAATCCGCGCCCCGCCATACCGACATCACCGAATCCAGACTATCCCCTTCAGCCACGCCCACCTTGATGCGCAGGCGGCGGCCGTTTTTTGAATTGAACAGATGGTAAACGACATCAAAGCGGGGCTGGCGGTTCGGGTAATCGACGCCACAGACATCCATCAAAAAATCAAAATATTTGTTGTCGCGAAGAAACTGCAGCAAAGGGACAATGTCTTCCTTGGGAGCGACGATAATATCTTCGCCAAAGGCATGCAGAAAGTGATAGGCCTCGATCTTGAATCGATGAGACAGGTCTTTCTTGAGAGGTTCAAGATAACTCATATCGCGAGGCCCTCCCCACCCGTGTCGGCTCCGCCGCCCACATTCTGTGGAGCCTTCCAATTGTCGCGCCAGGGTCTTGGCTTTAAGTCCGCAATCATCTTTTGCAGGAGCATCACGCCGTCGAGAACAGCTTCCGGCGTTGGCGGGCATCCGGGAACATACACGTCCACCGGAATGACCTTATCGCATCCTTGCAGAACGTGGTAAGCGCGGTAAAACCCGCCACTGCTGGCGCAGGCCCCCATCGAAATCACAAACTTCGGCTCCAAAAGTTGACGATAAATCCGCACCAATACGGGCGCCATTTTTTCCGTGATCGTGCCGGCCACGAGAAGCAAATCCGATTGGCGGGGAGAAAAACGAACAACCTCGGCGCCAAAGCGCGCGAGGTCATAGCGCGGACCCATGACACTCATCAATTCGATGCCACAGCAGGCTGTACCATAGGGCAGGGGCCAGAGAGAATTCTTGCGTCCCCACGCCACAATGGTGTCGAGTCGCGTGGTCATCGCGAATGAGCGCGAAAGATCATCCGCTTTTTGTGTTCCCGTAAGACCGCCGTGGGACGAATCCGAAGCTGGCGCCATAATCTCCTCGTTCTGCTTGTCGTAAATGCTTGAATTGTAATGTACTCGCACTGTCGCTAACATCAAGTGTTAGTCGTGAATTGCTGGTCTGGTGGGCAGGCGCAAAATGGACTTTGACGAACTTTGACGCGATCCGCAGATCGGAGCATTAGCCGCAATGGCAATCTCAGTCCAGTCCGCAGTTTTTTAGGTGTTATTTATCAAGGTATTCAAAACCAACCAGCAGGGCCACATCGCCGACTCTTTTCATCCAGCGGACTTCGGCCTGGAGGTCGAGTTCATTGGTGAGCGAGATGCGATACGGATGATCGAATTTAAAGGCGTGGTCCTTGAGAGTGAGCAGGCAACAACCCTGGTAAGATTCATTTTCGATCAAGGCCGCGATTTTTAATCCTGAACTCCGATCGTCCATATGGATGGTGGCGACAGACGTTGACTCTGGCCTGTAGCGAAGCCGTCGACGCGGGGTGAATTTCTTGGCCATAACACTCTCCCTTTAGAAACCTAGGCGACCTTATCTGTGAACTCGCGAATGGCTTCCTGCACATTGCGGCTGATACTGGTGAATTTGACCCCATAACGGAGGGCATGTTGTCCCGGCGCCGGCATTTGCTTGCTGATCACGGTGCAAATGGCGTTGAAGGGTGGAACTCCGTCGCCCGGCTTGAAATGAAGAAACAGACTTTGGCCCGGATTCAAGTCATGGTTTTCTATCACTAGACCCGCGCCACCGGCACTCAGCTCGATGGAATTTCCCTTCCAGACTTTCTTATTGTTGTGCACGAGAATGGACGCCCCGTATTTCACCCGGGCGTGACGGCGGCGGAAGAACACCTCTTGCACGTCGGTATGACCTGAATCTTTGAGATCGCGGATGCGCTCGGGCTTGAATTCATCGACCTCCGCCACCCTCTTCCAACTGCTCATCGCCTGGTTCCAGATGTAATCATACTCAAAAATATTTTTCTCTTGCAGCATGCGAACGATTTCAAGAAGAGAAAACGGACCATAACGATTTTCCGACTTGAGGACATACCACTCTTTATCGAAGTGTTTCTGCTCCGTTGCTGTTGAGTTTGCGGTCGCGTTTCCACTGGCCGTGTTTCCAGCCGCCGCTCCGCCATTTGCTGCCGCGCCGTTGTGGGCCGTCGGCGCCGCTTTGGGCGGCACGGGCTTCGAGGAGGTTTTGAATTGCTCGCTGAAGTCAGCGTGGTCCATCAGGAGCATCCAATCACCGCGGTTTTCATCATAGATGTAATCGCTCCAGGCAAGCTCCTTGGTTTTGAGCTTTTTCAAGATTTCCTGAACGGACCAAGGACCCATTTGCTGATCGTTGTGTGAAACATAGTAAGAGCCCATACGTCTTTTACTCCTTACCCTCGCTCATCTTCTCGGTGAAATCGACGAAGAGCTGAAGATGAAAATTTGGCGAAAAAGGAGGAAGGCCGCGGGACAAAGGAAATAAAGGACGGGGGACCTCTTCACAAAATGTCAAAGTTTTGGACGGCGGTCATGCCGCTTGCCTCGCCTCAACGCTCGGCAAGTAAATATGAAATGTGGTCCCCTCATCGACACGACTCTCAACTTTGATTTGACCGTGGTGACGATCAATTTCCTGCTTTACGATATGAAGCCCAAGGCCGGTTCCTTTGCCGACATCCTTGGTCGTAAAGAACGGTTCAAAGACACGATCCAGAATTTCCGGTGGAATGCCTTTGCCACTGTCCTGCACGATCAGGTGTGCTTGTCCGTTGTCATTGGTGACACCGCGAATGTTGAGCTCGCCACCTTCGGGCATCGCATCGATCGCATTTGAAATCAGATTCATAAAGACTTGATTGAGTCCAACCACATTGCCAAAAACTTGAAGGTTTCCCGGCATGTCGCAGGTGACCTTGATGCGATCACGCATCCGATTTCGTAAAATAGTCAGGACCGAATTGATAACTCCTTGAAGATTAACATCATTTAGCTTGGCTTGATTAAGCCCTGTGTAATTGCGCAGGCTCTTTATGATCCCGAGGGTGAGATTCAAACCGTCTTTCATCACACTCATAAGCTTACTGACTTTTTCTTTGTCTTGTGAAGACACCGAGCGCTCGATCAGCTTTTCAAGAGGTTGCATGGCGCCGTTCACATAATTAAGTGAATTATTAATCTCATGCGCTATACCTGCCGCGAGCGTACCGAGCGAGGCCAGCTTTGCTGATTGGACGAGTTCAGCTTGAGTGCTTTTGAGCTCGAGCATGGCAGTTTCCAGCTGGGCAGTTTTTTGTTTGATCTCTCTGGTTTGCGCATCAACCTCCTTTTCCAGATTTGAACGTAAATAATCGCGTTCGCGATAAGTTTCATTGATTTTTTCGTTTACTGACAAGATCAAAAAGAAGACAGCACCCATAAATCCGAACGGCAGCATTGGGGAAGAGACAATCAAACCAGTGACGGCGAACATTTCGTTAAAAGCCGCTAAGACAAAAGAACCCAAACTCAAGAATTGCAACGAGCGAAAGTGACTGATTTCCTTCGTTAAGGTTTCACGTCCAAGTTTTAACATCGGCACGCTTAAAACCACGAGGGTCAGGCCAAAGGGGATCGTGGTCCCGAGCTGGATCTGGTCTCCCGTCCGTCCAACCAAAATAATGAACACCGCTATAGAGCAAGCTGCGGCGTAAACTCCCAGAATAGTTTTTGAAATCAGGCCCTCATGATGCAAAGCTTTTACAAAAAGACAGATTGCAAGCCAAACCCCGACATCGGCCACTTTGTGCACGGTCAACATACTCCATGGAATGCCCATATAACCGGCCACACATCCGCCTAAATAGAGCGACGAAAAAAATGAGGATAAACTCACCGCGAAGATGGTTTGAGGACTGATCTTGCCTGCAAAAAGAGTGAAGGTGAAAATCGCCATTAAGAGTCCCGCGCCAAAACCAATGATATGAAAGGTTTCAGCAAACACGTTGTAGAACGGCCGGGAGCTCCTAATCTCAGGAAAAAAATTAATACGGGCGAAATACTTTGTGTAGGAATAGACCTCCCA
>PSRN01000112.1 GCA_003176075.1 Bdellovibrio sp. | reverse complement strand
GACAGCCTTCCGATATTTTCAGGTAAGCGCGATGGCGAGGCTGGGAATTGACCCGCGGCGTGTTCTCCCGCTGCAGGAACGTGGGCAGATTGAAAAAGGTTTTGGCCGGATTGCCGGCTTGGTGATCTGAAAGAATTGTGGCGATGTTTTGAAACTCACCCGATCCCACGAAGATATCGGCTTCGGGAAGTTCTGTGACCAGGTCCTCCCGATAGCGCTGAGTTAAGCACCCCGCGACGACAAGACGCCCGATTTGCCCGCTTTCTTTGAGCTGGGACATTTCGAGAATTCGGTCAATTGATTCCTTCTTGCTATCTTCGATAAATCCACAGGTGTTGATGATCACTGTCCCGCTCTGCTCAGCCTCGCCGACAATCTCAAATCCGTTTTGTACCAGGGTTCCAGCCATAATTTCGCTGTCCACCAGGTTTTTCGGACAACCAAGGCTAATAAAGTGAATCTTCTTATTGGCTGGCTGATGATTGGTTGGTTGGTGATCAATGGTCGGATTGCTTTTTTGTTGGCTCGGCTTTGCTTCTTCCATCATCGCATCCTTAGAAATTCGTTACTTCGGCATTTTTTTCCGGCTTGTAGCTAAAGATCTTAGGCCGCGCCGTATCTTGTAGTCTCAGGTCTGAGAATGTCATGACGGTCTTGTTCCCAAGTTCATCGGAATATTCGACACTTCGAACTTCCTTCTCTTTCTTATTGACCGTGATCCAAAGAGTCGTGACTTGATCTCCACCTTTTTTGGGTTTTGCGAACAGCTTCACCACATTGCCTTGGTCTTCTTCCTTCAGAAAATCAAACTGTGTCATCAAGGCCTTGCCGGTCAAAAGCTCGGACAACAGGATTTTGCTTTGATTCTTCTTATCCAAGCGAGCCTTGGCCACTTGAATTTTTCCGTCAGTTCCCGAAGTTGGATATTGAACGGTCCACAAGGTTTGGCCGTCAAAGAGAATCAGATTTTTTTCGGGATCCTCTGTCTCGAAGCGAAACCGCTTTTCAGCGAGAGAGACTTTGCCATGGTAGACGCGGTCCTTGCCCAGCAGTTCAAAGGTCACTTTCTTCTCGACATTCATTTCAACGAGCGGACTTCTTTGATACCGAAGAACGGTTTCCCGCAAGACTTTCAAGGTCTCCTTGGAGACTGGTTGATTTTCCGATTCCGAAGCCAGAACCCTGTCGAATGGACCGACTAAACAGAGAACGCTCAAAGCCGCCAACGCAGATAGAAAAAATTTCATAAAATAGTGGTGCATCTTTGTTCATCGTCTACCAGAGTTGGAGAGGCTGGGCAAGACGGCTTCGGTAAGCAAGGGTCCAAATCTCCAGGACCTCATTTTGAATCGAATTTAGGGCCTCGGCGGCCGATTTTGTCGTGGCCCCCGTGGTGATAATGTCGTCGACCAGGACGACTTGGCTGGCGTGGGCGTCGGAGCCGTCACATGCACGAGGGGAGGAGGGGTCTTGGGAAGGATTGGCAGGTTCGAATATCATCCGGCCCGTCACGCGCTTTTGTCGGTTGAGGCGTTTTTGGGGTTGTTCAAAATTACCAGAGGATTTTCGCCGGAGCGGTGAAAGAAAGGGAGCCTGAAAGGTCCCTGCCAGGGCTTCTCCCCAATGGAACGCGTGATCCCGCCGATCCGGCTTGCTTGAAGGAACTGGGACAATTGCGAGATCTTGGATATTTTTCAGGTGATCGAGATCCATCCCATGGTGACGAATAAAGTGATGGGCAAGAATCTTCCAACTCCCCCGCGATCGTCCGCCCTTGAGAGCTGAAACGAGCGCTGAGACAGCGGGATCTAAATTGGGTTGCCACCGGAAAAGATAACGAACTCGCAATCGCGGAAGCAAAGCGTGTGTCTCTGACTTGACTTGGCTTCGTTCCGAATTGAGCCGAAGCGCGAGAGAATGCGAGCAGGGCCGGCATATTTGCTGTTCCTCAACAGTGGGCCATCCGCAAAAAATGCAGCCAGCGGGACGAATTCTCATTAGGCTTTGCATGAGAAAATCCATGGCCTTAAGCATTGCAAGGCAGTGGCCATGCTCAAAATTTTTTCGGGCAATGTGATCTTATTCAGTGGCCGCGCGCAGGACAGCAAAGCTGATTTGCCGTCCGGCGGAATCGCGATCTCGCCGAAAGGAATGATACAAGAGATTTGTTTTCGTATCAGCCAGATGGCGATGAATATTCTCCCGTCGACCACCGGAAGATTCAATCTGAGCGGCGACCACGGCAGAAAGATCCACCAGACTCCTTGCCGAATTCAAAGGTGTGAAAAGATCAGTTGTTATATTGTCTTTTGTTAGGTTCTCCTTTGTTAGGCTGTGAAGAATCTCGTCACGCACGGAATTCTCGACTTCAAAAGACTGGCGAAGAATGTGGGGACCCAAAAAAAATTGGCAAGCGCGCAAGTCGATTCCTTCAGTCGCCATCGAGGCCATGGTCTTAACGACGATCTGGTGCGCGACGCCTCTCCAGCCCGCGTGGATGGAGGCCACCGCCAAGGGTTCCGGCGAATAAATGAATACGGGCATGCAGTCGGCGGTGATCGAGCACAGCGACAGACCCCGCTCCTGGGTCCAAGCGGCGTCGCCCGCGATCGCAAAATCAGGATCCCGATGGCTGACCCGATGAACCAGAGAGCTGTGAGTTTGTTTTAAGCGCAGAAACTGATATTGCGGAAAAGCCTGCCGGAGCGTACCCACATTTGCGTGCCGCTGGCCAAAGAAAACGTGCAGGGATTCACGGACGCACTCGTCCCCTAAAGGGTGGGGACGAAAGTGAAAGCGGGAGTTAGAGCTGGAGCTAGAGCTTGGCGGCAAAAAAGATATCGGCATAACTCTTTACATTTTACCGCGAACCCTCTGTCGCGAACAAAGTAATTGTTAAAACCTATATCACCTCATCACGTGGCAAAATAGATTTGATTGCCAGGGTGAGAAGAATATTGCTATCTGCAAATCATGTCTTTTATCGCAAGATTCTGGCAAGTCGGCCTTCGCCGACTCCGCAAAGCTGTTTGCCTGACCATGGTTATCACTCAAGTGCCACTGGCCGCCTCTGAAGGGGCCAAGTCCGGAGACCAGAATCGCATTCTACCGCGACTTGATGGCGATGCCTATCGACTTGCGTTGACCTTACCAAGAATAGATCAATGTAGTTTAAGAAAATCATGTTCCGGCTGTGGAGTTTGGCGGGGCTCCGCCGATCTGGTGCCTGTCGGCGAGATCGCCCCGATCATTGATCAACGATTGAAGTCCTTCGGCAGGCAGATTAACGAATATAGGCGATCGGGCCATAGGATAAATGTTTCCCTGTACAATCGGGGAAATGTGGCGAATCCCCGGGAGCTGCCAGCGGATCAATTTGATAGGCTTCTTGACCGCTTCAGTCAGATGTTGGCACCCTTGGATACGGTGGCCATCAGCACGCGAGGCCTATACGTCACAGACGAAATTCTGAGTCGAATTCAGTCGCGGAACCCTGGTTTTCTAATCGACTTCAATATCGGGGTTGAAACCACATCGGAGAGAGGGCGAGAACTTTTTGGGAAAAGTAAAATTGATCGTGAGTTCGATACATTGTTTAAGAGAATCAGCAGCTTTAATAGCCAACATCGCGCAAATTTCGGGTTGACAGTTAATTTTATCTATCTGCCTGAATCCTACTTGAAACCCGGCGAAAAACGCGAGGGAAATGTCGCGAAAATCAATGACGGCTTTCATCAAGAGATTATGAGATTCGTGGACCTCTACGGAAATAAGGATGTTCGCTTAAAGATCAATCTCCATCCTTTTTACCGTGTACCCGACGCCGCCATTGAAAGCAGTGACCTCGATCAATTCATGCCGGCCGCATTGGAAATCTTGCGAAGTCTGAGGATCTTTAATCGTAATGTTGACAGGAGGGAGTTGCAGGTGACGGTCTTTATTGGGGTGCAGGACCAAGGCTACGAAAATCCGGATTTTGAGGAAAAGATTGAACGATGGCGAGACGCAATATTCCGGTTCAATCGTGGGCTTGATTCTTGATTTCCTACGGGCCTTAATTCACCCATGGCGGCGTTGCCGCCCACGCTCAACCTCTACAAGACCAGCAGCCGCTTAAGCCAGAACTCAAGATCAGCTGGCCAACCTGACTTGAAAAATAACTCCTTATGACTTGTGGGATGCAAAAATCCAAGTTCTTCGGCGTGCAGACAAAGTCGCGGAATTTGTTCGACGATTTCCCGTTGTTCTTTAGATAGGGTTGTCATTTGGCGGGAACTTCGACCGTAAATCGGGTCGGTCAGGATGGCGGCTCCCATCTCGGATAAATGGACACGGATTTGATGAGTTCGCCCTGTTTCAAGCTGAACCTGCAAGCGGGCAAGGCCATGGGCCGCCCTTTGTGCAACCTGAAAATGGGTCACCGCCCACTTTCCAACCGACGGTGGAACTTGCGAATCGCGTAGAATGTGGCCACGCGAATCGCGCACCGACGAAAATTTTTTTCGATTCGCCGGATGCCTCGCCAAAAAACTTTTAATTGTTCCGCGCTCTGGCAGGTTCGAGCTCCACACCACGGCCTGGTAGCGACGATGAATGCGGCGGGATTTGAATTGCTCGACGAGAGCCCTCTGGGTCCGATCGTTCTTGGCGATCACCAGCAGACCGCTGGTGTCTTTATCAAGGCGGTGCACGATGCCTGGTCTTTGCTCGCCGAATTTCATCGCGAATTTCGCCGCGGGATTCGCAGCGGAATTCGTCGAGAAATTGGTCGCGGGATTGGTCGTGGGATTTCCCGCTCCCCGGTGGATCAGCGCGTTCACCAGAGTGTCGGTGGCGTGGCCGGCGGCGGGGTGAACCACGAGCCCTGCGGGCTTGTCGATGATCAGAAGATCGTCATCCTCGTAAACAGTCTCCAGCGAAAATTCAAACGGCTGCAGGTCCACCGGAACAGGCGCGGGCACCTCAATAACGAAACTTTCACCTTCTTGAATTCGATGCGAGGGCTTGACCGCTCGACCAACCACGTCGGCGCCTTCGGCGCCTCCGCAGTGCAGCCGCACTCGTCCCGCCTCGATCAGTTGCTCGGCCCGCGAGCGTGAGCCAATTTCGCTTCGGCCACCGAGAGCTTTGTCGATTCTGAGTCCAATTTCTTCCGCTGTGGGTAGGAATTCCCAGCGATCAGCCTGAGGCGGCGGCAAGAGTCTCCCGGAATAATTTCATATAGGAGTCGGGACCTTTTTTCTCGTCGAGCCCGAGCACCCGACAGATTTGAATCACGTAGCCACGAACGAAAACCGGCGCCGGCAAATTCTGGGCCTCCATATGTTCGATGGCATGAATATAAAATGATGAAACTTTCGTGATGGCGCTCAATTGCTCGAGCGTCACGTGTTTGTACTCGCGCACTCGGCGCAAAAATTCACCTGAAAATTGGGTCTCGGCGCGGATTCGTGTCTCGAAAGATTCGTCAATTTCATACTCCGGTTTCAGTCGCCCAAGTTTCGGAAGATCCAGTGGACGGGTGATTTTGCTTTCTTGCAGCAGCTGCTCGTAAGTGACCTGATCGACGCCAGTCACTCCGCGCCCGAGCTTCTGATCATAAAGCGCCCGCAAGCTTTTGTTTCCCAAGACAGAGTAGGCTTCTTCGACCAAGCGAAGATATTCGCGCGCTTCCTTCTGGGTAAAAATCGTATACAGCGCCGGATTTCCTCCCGAGTAAGTGATGCGCGCTCGTGAATAAGCCTCGGTGACTTCATTTTGCGAGCTTTGTGGATTGACTTCCAAGATGTCGTAGTAGTTGAACTTCGTGTTCATCTCCATGAAAAAATCATACTACGGCCCGCAACGATTGCGAATGCAAATCTGAAGTCAGAAGTTTTCTTGCCATAGCTTGAAACTGCCCGGCGAGTGGAGAAAACGGATATTTCATTAACATCGGCTCCACCGTTCGAAACGACTGCCACACTGCATTGTCAAAGTAGAGTGAGCCTGAGTAATCAATTTTCAGACTGAAAAAATGCTTACACACCAGCCGAATCGAAGGACCTAGATCAAGGTCCTTATCCCCACGCACTTGGTTCACGATTATTCGTATCGGGTTAGGAAAAATTTCAGTTTCCTGGTCCCAAGTCCAGCCTGTGGCGCTTTTCAGATGATCCCTAAAAGTGGTCGTTCCGGGTAAATGAGCTTCCCTATACTGTTCGAGGACGGGCTTTAGTGGAACATTGATCTTGTCGAAATTCAGGACTTTGATCGTGTACAAGAGCAAGTTTTCAATCAAACGGTAATTCTTTTCAATGCATGGCGGTTCAGGAGTCACAATGAAAAGCTTCTCGTCGCTGTGCCTGAGAGTTTCCAAATAAGTCTCCTGTGATCCCGGACCAAGGTCGAAGATGATTTCGTTGAAAGGAAGTCTTCGCGCTTCCGCGACCAGGCGCTGCACATCGGAAATCTTACGGTCCCCAGGGTTCGTCGTCCCTTGGATGAAAAACAAATTGGAAAACTGAGTCGTTTGAATAAGTTCCGACAGGGAAGCTTGGTCCGATAAAAAGTGATCAATATTTTTTCGAGCCGGAGGTTCGCCGAGCGCCGTATGAAGATTTGGACCGCTGAGGTCGAAATCAATCAACAAGGTTCGTTGATTCATGCGCGAAAGCGAAACACCCAAACTGGATGCCACAAAGGATTTTCCGACCCCGCCCTTCCCTGAGCCAATGGACCAAATGCGCGTCGATGCCATTTCATCATCCCCGATGATTTGAGATATTGTGGATGACATTTCGGTCGCTTGGCAGAAAAGCTAAACTGGCTCTGACTTAATCCGGTCCAACATCGCAGGACTGCGGAGGTGCCATGGGTGTCTTAAGGCTGGGGCAACAGTTCTATTCACGATCCAGCGTGAGAACCGAACCGAGCAAGACGTCAGCACCACGGGCAATATCCTCAGGTGCCGAGTACTCGTCCGGTGAATGACTGATTCCCTTTGCGCTGGGTATGAAGATCATGCCCATGGGTCCGATATGCGCCATCTCCTGAGCATCGTGGCCAGCACCGCTCGGAAGGCGAATGGATTTAAAACCATAATTGCGTGCGACCCCTTCAATCATTTTTTGCAGCCCAGCTTCGGCGAGCGCCGGAGATGTATTATAAGTTTCCTCGAATTTAAAATGAGTGCCGGTCGTCTTTTCCACTTGTTTTGCAAGACGGACGGCTTTTTGATAAATCCTCTCCAGCTTTTCCGCGTTTAGATCGCGAATCTCAAAAGAAAATTTGGTGCCACCCGGAATGACATTGGGAGCGCCCGGCAGGGCCTCAATCTTTCCACAGTTCCAACTTGCCTGCCTGGCATTTGTGTCAACGTCTTATTTATTTCCACGATAAATTGAGCGGCGGCGACAAGCGCATCCTTTCGCATGTCCATGGGCGTGGTCCCGGCGTGGTTGGCCATGCCTTCCACTGTGATGTTCCATCGTCTGATGCCGACAATCCCCTCCACCACACCAATCTGCATCTTCCTTGCTTCAAGAACCCCCCCTTGCTCGATATGAAGTTCAAGGTATGCGGCTATACTTCCAGGAATCATCCGGGCCTGGGGCAATTCGTTCGGCGAGCCCCCGATAAATTCGATGCCGGCGCGCACGGTCTTGCCGCTCAAGCTTTTCAGATTCAGATCCGCTTCAGTTAAACCACTCGTGATCGCACGACTGCCAAGGTGGCCCCCTTCTTCGTTTTGAAAGACTATGACTTCAATTGGATGACGGGGGCTATATTTGATCCCGTTAATGACATGTGCGACCTCAATCGCGCTGAGGGAACCCACGTTGCCATCGTAATTTCCACCTTCAGGAACAGTGTCGATATGGGAGCCCAAGACAATAGGCTTGAGGCTTGGATCGGAACCCTTGCGGAAGGCAACCAAGTTTCCAGCTTGATCTATTCGAACCTCGAGGCCCGCATCTTTCATAAGTCCAAGAACAAATTGTCGCCCACCTTTGTCGGAGTCGCTGTAGGCGACACGACTCACTCCACCCTTTTGATTTTTCCCGAATTCTGAAAGCTCCTGAAGGTTCTTGTTAATGCGTGCGGCGTCGACTTCCAGACGGCTCTCGCCCGTCGCCAATGCAAAATTTGAACTGAGAGCTGCGAATATTTGGATGGTGCACAATTGAATCAACAAACCCATTTTTCATCCGATCTTTTTCACATACAGAAAGTGGTATGGGTTCCCTTATTGGCTCTTTGCCCGTCCGATTCAAGTCTAAAATGGCGGAGTGAAATTTTGCTCCGCTCAACTCGGCCCGGCTCGGCTCAACTAAACTAAATCCGGGTCAGGGCTTCTCGAGGGATCTGGCCCTTTTCTCTTCCGGCTCGGATTCCCGCACGTAAAGAGGTTGCACCTGTGTCCAATCCGCTAGCGTGCGTTCGGGCGCGGCAGCCGCGAGCCTGGCCAAGAGCTTGGCGGAAGGGTAAATCTCGGCTTCTTGCCGGGGTAAGAGAAGGTTTGCTTTTTGAGCCGCGCTGGCAAGTTCCGGATAAGCCTGAAATGCATCGCCAGCCAATTTCCCTTGGAATGAGTGCAGGAAACTCGCGGCTTTCTCCAATGGAATCGCTTCGGCCGGTTGCCGGTTCGCCGAAAAATAAACCTTGTTCTTGTACGCATTGATCATCGCGCACGAAGGTCCTTGAGATTGAGATTGAGATTGAGCTTGAGATTGAAATTGAGATTGTAAAATGTCGAGGCTCGAGACGGCGAAAATCGGCAACCCGAGAGAAAATCCAAGGGCGCGAGCCAAGCTCGCTCCCACTCGCACCCCCGTGAAGCTGCCAGGACCCATATCAAGGGCGATGCTGTGGAAGCCGTTCAGTGATAAACCCGTGGCCGCGAGTCCCTCTTGGAGAGCGACATGAATCCAATCGCTGTGAGTGCGCGGCAACACATTGCGAGCCAAAAACACATCCTGATCGTCCTTGAAGATGGCCAGCTCAGCATGCGGTGAGCTTGTCGTAAGAACCAATTGATACACGTGATCCACGATCTTCTTTCACCAAAAGCCAAGAATGCGAGACACGTCATTGAAAAGGGCGTAGACCATCAGACTCATCAGAACAAAAAGTCCGATCTGTTGGGCGATCTCCATCTTTCTCATGTTCAGTGGCGCCCCTCGCAGAGCTTCAATGACATAGAACAAAAGATGTCCCCCGTCGAGGACCGGGATGGGCAGAAGATTTAAAATAAATAAATTCACCGAGATCGCGGCCATCATGGTCAGAAAGTGCTTCAGACCAATTTTCAGCGTTTCGTGCGCCGCCTGGCCGATTGAAATGACGCCGCCAATATTTTTCGGCGAGATCTTATTCTGAATCAAGCGCAGGAACGAGACCACCGTCATCACTGTGACGTCCCATGTGCGCTGCAGACCGTGTTTGATGCCGTCCAAAGGCCCATGGATTTGCAACTGTGTCAGCTCCGGGGCGCTCAATTGAATCCAGGGGACGATGCCGATGGTGAAACGCTTTTCCTCGCCGCCCTGAAGATTCATCTGCGAGGTCATTTCAGGAACTACGACGAAGGTCTTTTCCGATCCCTCCCGGTCAACGGTAATGCGCAGAAAATCCTTCCCTGTATAGGACTTGACCGCCTGAAGAACGTCCTCCCACACCACGGGGGTTGCGTCGCCGACCTTGACGACGCGATCGCCCACCCGCAAACCACCGCGTTCGGCAGGTGAACTAGGCATGACTTTATAAAGATAGAGCTCCGACCCTTCGATTCCCAACATCGACATTGACGAGAACGTGTGAAAATTGACTTGCAACTTCAATTTTTCAGGCTTTTTGGACTCTGGCTGCGCGGATCGCTCGATCTCCAAAGTGATTTCGCGATTCTGGTGAGGCAAGAGAAGGTTATCCAACTCGCGAAAGTGCTTCAACTCCACGCCGTTGACTGAAAGAATCCTGTCGCCCGTCTTAAGGCCCGCCTTCGCCGCCGGAAATTGCGAACGAACGCCAAGAACGGGCGCCTTGGAAAGGTAGGTCAGACCTTCGATATCGCCGATGGAGGCGTCCAGGGATAAAAGATTCGGATTGGGTTTGGATTCGGGTTTGAGTTCGACGTTGACGGCCTGTTCGATCCCGACGCGTTGAACGTTCACCGCCAGCTTCTGGTCGACGTTCTTATTGAGTTCTTCTTGAAACTCATCCCAGGAAATAATGGGCCGATCGTTGACTCGCACGACTTTGTCACCCGAGCGAAGACCTTCGGCGTACACCTTGGATTTGGGGCTGAGATCGCCAACCACGGGGGAGCGGACTTCTTCGCCGAGGAACGCCACGACGGTGAAAATCAAAATAGCAAAGAAAAAATTCATCAAGGGACCCGCCAGTACCACGGCGATTCGTTGGGCGACAGGCTTGTGAGTAAAGGAATACTTTTTTTCCGACTCCGGAATTTCAGCTCCTGCCTCATCACCGAACATCTTCACGTAACCCCCCAAGGGGATCAGCGAGACGCAGTAGGTGGTGTCTCCTCGTTTAAATGAAAAGAGTTTTTTGCCAAATCCCAAGCTGAAAACTTCGACTCTTACGCCGCTCCACTTGGCCACGGCAAAATGGCCCAGCTCGTGAACGAAAATGAGAAGTCCGAGCAGCAATACAAATGCAAATACGGCCGAGAAACCCTGTTGAATGTAAGAGAGAACTAAATCCATCGTTCTTTGAATGATACCAGGAGCTGAGGCTGGAACGTAAGTGAAATCATCATCCGCCAGCTATAAAATTAAAGACATTAAGAATAAGGCTTTATCAAATAAGCCATTATCAGTTGAGACCCCGCTCAATAAGCTGCGCGCCCAAAAGAACCACGGGGGCTGCAAATAGTAATCCGTCAATGCGATCCAGCGCCCCTCCGTGTCCCGGAAGAAACTCGCCTGAATCCTTTTGATTGGCGACACGCTTAAGCGATGATTCAAACAAATCGCCCATTTGACCCACCAGACCGGCCAGTCCCGCCATGGCAATCACGGCTCCGCCCGGCAAGTCGGAATACAAGAGCTTCCAAACCGCTCCGGCCAGCAGGGATCCCACCAGACCGCCGAGCGCCCCTTCCACCGTTTTTTTGGGTGAGATTTCCGGTAAAAGAGGCGTGCGTCCGAACCAACGTCCGCAAAAGTATGCCGCGGAGTCGCCCGAGAACACAAAAGTCAGAAGACTCATAAACCAGGATTCACCACGACGAAGGTCAATGATTTGATAAGCAAAGGCGGGCAGAAGTCCCAAGTAAAGAAAGCCCAAAATACTTTTCGCCTGGAACTGCGTGAGCGCATGTAAATCGGAAAATCGCTTTCGATTCCACAGGCTGGCCGAGAAGAAAAAAATCGAGACATAGGAAAAAGCCAGGCCCGACATGCTGGGGTAGTTTGAACTGATCGCGAACAGCGTGACCATTAACAGGAAGAACAAAGCCCGAATAAAGCGCGAATCATCCGGCTGAAAAAGAATTCTCATGAGTTCGCGCGTGCCGATCACCACGGCACCCAGGCAAAGCAAACGCAGGCCCCCGCCTCCGAGCCAATAAAGAACCCCGGCCAAGGCGGCCAGGCCAACAAAGGCGGAAAACAAACGCAGCGACGTGGAACCCTTAGGGATGGGCAGTGGCATTGGCTGGAACCTGACCAAAGCGCCTTTCACGCAGCTGATAACTCTGCAGGGCGCCCTCCAGTTCCCGTGCCGAAAAATCAGGCCACAGCGTCGGCGTGAAAAGAAGCTCTGAATACGCGGATTGCCAGAGGAGGAAATTGGACAATCGATACTCCCCGGAAGTTCGGATGATCAAATCGGGATCTGGGTGGGAGAATGTCTGTAAGTGCGCATGGACCACGCTTTCATCAATATCCCGCGGATCAATCAACCCCTCACCAACTTTGGCGGCGATCTCACGGACCGCCGCGGTGATTTCCTGGCGTGCCCCATAATTGATCGCGAAGATCAGGTTGAGGCCGGAATTTCGCTCAGTCGCGATTCGTGTTTCCTCGATCGCACGAACGAGGTCTGCGGGTAAGCGGTTGAGATCGCCGATCGTGGTGAACCGGATATTTTCCCGGATCAAAGATTTTGTTTCACGGCGCAGGTATTTGCGCAGAAGTTTCATCAGAAAACTGACTTCACTCTGGGGTCGGAGCCAATTCTCGCTGCTGAACGCGAAAAGGGTCAGCGTGCGAACACCCAATTCCGCGCAGCGGGTGACGACCTGCTTGCAGACGCGGGCTCCTTTGATATGGCCGTAGGTCCGGGGGCGATTGCGCCGCCTGGCCCAACGCCCGTTTCCGTCCATGATGATGCCGATATGTGAAGGAGGATTTACCATTGAAAATTTCTCAGCCTGATCCTTTCAGTGTCAGCCCACGCCATTCAGCCAATCAATCAACCCATTCAATTCAGCCCAATCAACGCACCTCGGACATTCAAAAATAGAATCAAATGGTCAGGATGCTTTTCTCCTTTTCATCAGAAATTCCGTCCACTTTTTTAATGTGGTCGTCAGTCACCTTCTGCACATCCGCTTCAAGTCGTTTGGCTTCGTCCTCGCTCAAGGTCTTGTCTTTAAGTGATTTCTTCACTTCTTCATTGGCGTCCCGGCGGACCAGGCGAATCGCGACGCGAGTGTCTTCCACCATCTTCTTGACCTGTTTGACGAGTTCCTTGCGTCGTTCTTCAGTGACTTCCGGGACCTTGAGACGAATGACTTTTCCATCGTTCATGGGAGTCATGCCAATATCACTTTTCACGATGGCTGACTCGATTTCCTTCAGCACCGAAGCTTCCCAGGGCGCGATAAGAAAGGATTTTGCGTCCGGGCAAGAGATGGCCGCCACCTGATTTAACGGCGTCATGTTTCCATAATAATTCACGCGAATAGTATCGAGCATGGACACCTGCGCTCGACCGGTTCGGACTTTCTTGAGCTCATTCTGCAATGCCGCGATGGCCTTATCCATTTTTTCTTGCGTGCGAGTCTTCATGTCTGACATTTGATCCGCCTTTCCTCAAACCACCGTTTCTCATTCTATTTTTAATCCACCATTGTGCCGAGCGTTTCTCCCGTGACCGCCTTCAAAACATTTCCGTGCTTCGTCAAATCAAAGCTAAGAATCGGTAACTTATTGTCCATGCAAAGACTGACCGCCGTCAAATCCATCACCTTGAGTCCCTTATTTAAAACATCAATATAGCGAAGTCGGTCAAACTTCTTCGCTTGCGGATTGACAAGTGGATCCTGATCGTAAATGCCGTCCACTTTCGTGGCTTTCATTAAGATTTCGGCATTGATTTCCATAGCTCGCAGAGCGGCGG
>PSRN01000239.1 GCA_003176075.1 Bdellovibrio sp. | reverse complement strand
GAGCCGGCGCGAGAGAACAAGGCCCAAGCCTGTTCCGCCAAACCGGCGCACGATGGATCCATCCGCCTGGCTGAAGGGTTGAAAGAGTTTGCCTTGATCTTCAATGGAAATGCCGATGCCGGTGTCTTCGACGTCGAAGTTCAAAAAACCGGGCGGGTCGCTTCCCAAGCGGACAATGATATGCCCTCCATCGGAGAATTTGAGGGCGTTGCCGATGACGTTATTCAAAATTTGCCGTAACCGGTGGGGGTCCGAACAAATGAGCGCCGGGATCTCCGTTTGAAATAGGATTTCCATTCCCATTTCTTTGCTTCTCGCTTGAATCCGTAAAGATTCGAAGAGGTCCTGCAGAAGTTCTATGACCGAAAATTTAGTTCGTTCAATCGGAGTGTCGCCTTCTTCAAGTCTCGCCAGATCGAGAACATCATTGATCAAGCGTAAAAGCTGCTGGCCATTGCTTTGGATGCGCCTGAGGTAGCTCAGGCTCTTCTCGTCGGTTAAATTCGTGTCCAGAAGAAGGTCGGAGAAGCCCAGGATGGCGTTCATCGGAGTGCGAATCTCGTGAGAGATGTTGGCCAAGAACATGGTCTTCGCCTGATTGGCTTTTTGCGCCTCCGCCACCGCCATGTGCAGTTCACCTTGGGTTTTCTTCAGTTTTTCAGAGGCCTCCCGCTGTTCAGTGACATCCGTGTTGGTACCAAACCACCTGAGGATCTTTCCGCGCTGGTCGCGCACGGGTTTGGCTCGTGACAAGAACCACTTCCATTCTCCGGTGGCGCTCCTGAGCGGAAAGACGTCCTCCCAACTCTCACCCGTTTGCAGGTGATGGACGAAACGTTCAATCACGCGGTTGCGGTGGTCCGGGTGATGGATTGTCGTCCATCCCCAACCTTGCATTTCTTCGAAAGTCGTTCCGGTGAATTCGTACCACCGCTGATTGTACCAAAGGGCACGTCCCGAGTCGTCGGCCATCCAGGCCATTTGCGGAATGGAGTTGGCCAAAGTTCGCAGGCTCTGCTCGCTTTCCCTCACTGCCTCCTCCGCCCGCTTGCGTTTGGTCATATCGGTGGCCAAGATGACCAATCCCGCGACTGTTTGGCTGGTCCCATCAATGTCGGGAATGTATTCAGCGACGACGGCTCGTGTTCCTCCGCGAGCAAAGGGAATCAACGCTTCAAAGCTCACCCTGTTCCCCTTCATCGCCTCTTCGTAATAACGTTGAACGATTCGGAAGGCCGCGGGACCAAGAACCTCTTCAGCGGTCTTACCGATAATTTCCTCTTTCGGCAGGCCAAACCAGTCGGAGTACGTTTTGTTGCAGTAGCGATAACGATAATCTGATCCCACATATGAAATCAGCGACGGGATTGCGTCCAAAAGCATCTGCAGTTGACGGGGATCTTTAATAAACTGTCGTATTGGCATGCTTACCTCTTGGGCACGAAATTTTGCGAGGCGATCCTATTCCCGTTTTAAAGGCGCACAAAGAGTGAACTATAGAAGAACTTATCATAAGAAAAAACTTCACTTATACGGGGAGAAATAGGGGAAAAATAGGAGCGCATCTAAGATCGGAGCGTGGATTTTTAATGGCGCGCTACGTCAAACTCAGTAAATCTTCCCAAAATTTTGGTGAGAGTAAGTCATTTCCGATCATGTAGATGGAATAAAATCCCTTGCCTTTACCCCGTTTGGCGTCGACCGGTAAGGTTCCTGTTCCGCCCCTCTCCTCCAGCCAGCGGCCGCGAATCAGCAATGAATTGCTGATAATGATTCTCTTGAAGCCTTGGATCTCGGAGTTGTTTGCTTGCATCCACTCAAAGGGCGACATCACCAAAAAATCATGGTTGTTGCTGATTCTCTTGTTCTGTTGATAGCCCACTTCGGCCAGATACTTGAACTTTTGCGAACTGGGTGGGCGGGCCGTAAAGATAACATCCAACTGCCCCGCTAAAAAGGATGAGTCGAGTTCGCGGTAATCCAGAATATCCAAATCGATTTTGCGCATATTGAGTTTCTCAAAGAAGTGGTAGGTAAAATCCATGGCGATGTCCGCCAGTCCTTCCAGTGAGGCGACGCGCAGTTGATTGACCTCCCGATCCTTGGTGACCGAAAGGATCTCTGCTTCGAAGCGACCCATGCCTCGAAGGTAGGCTTTGGCCAAGTCGTTGGCGGTGGTAGTCCAGCCCGACTTGCGCCGTGAACTTCGATCCAGGAGAACAACTTTGAACACAGACTCCAGTCGTTGGATCAAACGGGAAAGCTGCGGCTGACTGAGTCCCACGTGATTGGCCGCCGTGGAGAGATTCTTGTGCTGAATGGCTTTGGCCAAGATGGAAAGCTCATAGGTGTGTTCGACCACCGAATTCATCGGTGTTTTCCTTTGCCCTGCTTGCCGTGATTTTTGCCGTAATCGTGGGCAGCGGAGCCGCCACGGGTTTTATTCCTCTTGTGCTTGGGCTGTGGCGCCCGTCCCGCTGACACTTTCTTAACCGAGTCTGGATGGCGAAGCGCATCAGTCGGTTGAAGGCCCCGCTTGCGAAGGACCTCACGCAGCTTTTCCTCCACATCAAACTCTTCTTTCTTCCGCCTTCGACCCCAGGTTTTCGCCCCGGGGCTCGGAGCAGGCTTGGTGGTGGTAGTGATAGCGGCGACCTTTTCACCCTTGGCGCTGACGAGGTGAAAATCAATTTGTCCCTGCTCGACGTTGACGTTTGCGATCCGAATGCGCACGGAGTCGCCGATCTCATAAGACTTGCCGGAATGCCTGGCGACCCACCGCAGTCGTTGTTCGTCGAAAATCATGGAGCCAGGCCGTCCGCGGCTGAGTTCCTCAAGGGTGATGAGTCCGTCCGCCTCATATTTGCGAAGCAGCACGAAAACGCCGAACCGGGTCACCGAAGAAATAAGACCGTCAAATTCCTGGCCGAGAAATTTTTCGAAGAATCTCGCTTTCTTAATCGCTTGAATCTGTCGCTCCGCCCGCACGGCCCGCTGTTCGCAAGCGGAAAGCATCATACCGGCGGTGGCCAGATCCTCTTCATTCATGGCCTGGTACTTGTGAGCCATGCCGATCTGAGCTTTAAGGAGGCGATGGACGATCAAGTCAGGGTAGCGCCGAATGGGCGAAGTGAAATGGGTGTAGTGCTCAAATCCGAGGCCGAAGTGTCCAACATTTTTCGAGCTGTATTTTGCTTGTGACATGGACCGCAAGGTCAGAATGTTGAGAACCTGGGCTTGCGGTTTTCCGGCGAATTCTTCAAGGGCCCGGGTGATGCGTTTTTGCAGCTTTCCGCCGCTCAGTTTGGCCCTTGAGCCAAAGGAGTTTAAAAAACGCTCCAACAGGGCCAGCGCTTCGGGGGGTGGCGATTCATGGATGCGATAGAGGGCGGGACGTCCTTTTTCATGAAGAAATTTCGCCACCGCCACATTCGCCGCCAGCATCATTTCTTCGATCATCCGGTGGGCAAAGAGTCGTTCCGACTTCAAAATATCGGTTGGAGTTCCCGTTTCATCAACAATGACGGTGATCTCGGGAATCTCAAGATCAAGAGAACCGTGGGCAAACCGGCGAGCCATCAAAATCCTGGCGAGTTCGCCGGCCGTCATTATCTCCTTGCTCACGTGCTTTAAATGGCTGAGCGGCTGTCCCTCAATGATCTCTTGCGCTTCCCCGTACGTGACTCGCGCTTTGCTCTCGATCACAGCCTCGTAAAATTTTGCTTTAAGCGTATGCCCGGCCGGATCCACGTCGATTTCAGCGACCAGCGCGAGACGGGGAACCTTGGGGTTCAAGGAGCACAGGCCGTTGCTCAAAACTTCCGGCAGCATGGGTTCGACAAAGTTCGGCAAATAAACGCTGGTGCCCCGTTCGTAGGCTTCTTGATCGATCGCCGAGCCCAGTCTTACGTAGTGGCTGACGTCGGCAATTGCGACGTAAAGTTTGTAAAAACCTGCTGCGGAGGTGACACCCGTGGCGGCTCCGCCGCCCCCGCTTCCGAAATTTCGCTTTTCAACATAAATGGCGTCGTCAAAATCCTTCGCCGTGGCACCATCAATCGTGACGAAATTCAAGTTCATCAAATTCGTCCGGCCGATCATGTCTTGTTCACTCACGCTTTCGCGAAAGGTGCGAACCTCCTTTTCGACGCTGAAACGCCAGTTGTGGGGTATGTGCTGGGTCAATAAAACTCTCTTGACGTCGGTCATCGGATCGCCGAGTTCACCGAGAACCTCGGTGATCCGCCCGGTGAATTTTCCCTCGCCGGGATAAGAGATAATTTCCGCCGCGACGAGGTCACCTTCTTTAGCGCCTCGGCTCGCGCTATTGAGAATGACCAGTTCGGCTCCCCAGCCTTTGCTCACGTCTTTGAGTATTCCACCGCCCCCTGGTAAGGGGTGAAATTGTCCAACAACTCTTTTTGTTCCGTGATCCACGACCTCCACGATAAGGCCGCGATACCGATGACCGTGTCTTTCTTTATACACCTCCACCTTGACGCGGTCTTGTGTCATAATGCCGTTCATCGACTCGCGCGGAATGTAAACATCAGGTTGGTCGGGGCTATCGGGAATAAAAAAACCAAATCCGTCGGGGTGGCGTTTGATCGTCCCCTGCTGCAGTTTCGTGACTTTCATGGCGCGAGCTTACAGCGCCATCAAGTGTGGAGAAAGACTTCATTTCGACAAGCCGCGCATTCCAAGTGCATGAGTGAGCACAGAAAGCAACATCGATTCGCCGAAGCTGTCTGTTGGCAGGCAGCTTGACACTCGTTCGATTTTGCATGTTGATTTTAAAAACGAACAGTAAGTGAAAGGGGAATGAATTATGAGGAATTTTTTTGCTTTTATGGCTGTTACTGTGATGGCAGCAACGGTGAGCGCCTCCCAAGCGAGACGTGATGCTTTAGCGGCGACTCCGGCGCTGCCGGCGACATATCCGGTGGGCGTTGACACGATCACGGCTGTGACTCCGGCCGATGATCCCGTTGAAGTTTTTTTTAACCCCGGAAAGATGTTTGGGTTTGGGGACCTGATGACCGCTGATTATGCGAATAAAACGGGCGCTGTTTTCCGCAGTGCCGGCAACTCCAAGTTTGGGGCTTACCTGGATCATAAGTCGACCCTCATGAACGCCCTATCAGCTTCGACGGGCCAGCCGGAGTCAATTCCCATTGATCTGCTGTACGGCATGAAGGGAGATAGTTTCAGCTGGGGCGCTGGGCTCCATTACTCAAATGCGGAGGACAAGGTCGGCTTGAAAAAGTCCTCCAGCCTGGGCATTGGGGCTGGGGCTGTGGCCGACGCTTGGGAAGCTTACGTGAATTTGGGCTTCATTGGAAAGTCTGAATTGAACACGCCGACGGGAACAACCGCCACCGCCAATCTGATGATCCGGGTTGGTGGCCAATACAATTTGGGTTCAGGCTCCATCTATGCTGATTTCCAGTCGGGCGGAGGAAAAACCACTGCTCTTGCAACATCAACAGATACCAATATCACCAACTCCTTGCTGACGATTGGCTTTGAGGACAAGCTCAAAGGTGAGGGCAGCCACTTGTTCTATGGAGTCAAGTACGAGATGTACAGCGTGAAGGTCGGCGATCAGGGCAGCGGAACCGCTTCCCGTTTACCGGTTTATTTCGGCTTGGAAGCTGATGTGGCCTCCTGGTTGGTTGCGCGGGCTTCCTTTGCCCAACCCGTGTTGATTGATTCGAGCAAAGAGGTTGCTCCAACGGGCACCACGATCACTGATACGACCAGCATGACTCAGCCGGCTCTGGGGCTTGGCATCGGCATCAAGTTCGGTAAGTTCGTGCTGGATGGCACGCTGGCAGCCAGGGGAAATGGCGTAACAAAGGGCGGAGACTTGAATGCGGGCGATTTCATGAACGAGCTTTCAGCCACTTACACGTTTTGAAGCTATCGTTAATAAGGACAGCCCTCCTGGCTGATGTGGGGCTCTGCCCCACACCCCGACCTCGTTGACATCACGTCAACGAGGAAAGGATATTTTTTTGACTTCCCTTTAAACCTCTTGCAAGCGGGGTCCATAGACGGTTTTGAGGAGAGCGTGGGCGACGAAGCCCCCCGGGCATAGAATACCGCCCAGCGACCCGCTACCCAATTTTCGTCGTCGTGTCCCGAGTCAGGATGCTGAGGTATGCCTGATAAGCGTAGCGGCGGCGACGTTGCTTGCCACTAATCTCTTGGATAATTCCGAACTTTTGCAGACGCTCGAGGGCCCGCTGAATTGTGGGCTTCGAGGATTCCAACCTTGTGACCAGGATCGGGTTTGTCAGGATCGGATCGCGACAGAAGTGATCGTACACCTGAACCGTCAGGGGCGATGCGTCGTTGGATTGAACACGGGAGCGGTCGGCCATGATGAGTTGATGGATCTCTGCGGCGCTTTGGGCGCTCATGTCGGCGGATTCAAAAACGGCCCTAAGAAAGAACTTGATCCAGGCCTCCCAATCGCCATGCTTTCGGATATCCATCAGCCTCGCATAGGTATTCGGTCCTGTGAGCCTTAAAGTAGTAACTGATGTAAAGTAAGGGTTTATCAAATATTCGTTACTTAAATTCTACCTGTTTGTTCCGCTAGATCCAGTGAGCGCATGGGCTGGTCTTGATGTCAAAGAACCACCGGACCGCGGAGCCGCCAAGGGCGGCGACTTGGGTTTATGCGCCATACCAACGGACAACATCGTGGATGAAGATGAATCGGCGGCGTGGGCGGCGAAGCGCCCTGGATCAATGGGTGGGGTTCTTTTGTTCGCCGGCTCTTTGTTCGCCGGCGACAGACTCCCCAGGAATATAATCCGGCGGAACAAATTCCGGCTTAAAGGGGAATTGCCAATATTTGTACTCGCTGAGCTTGGGATTCCCCCCTTGCGTGAAAACAAGATCCCAAAATTGCGCCAGCAAAGCCGCCGACCGGGCGAGGTGCTCGACGATAATCGGTCGATAATTCGCCACTGCTTTAGGGCTTAAAGTCCGCGGGGCTGGATATTCAGTGTCTTTGCCGTTCTCAAGTTTAACTGAAGACTTTCCAGTTGTTGGATCATTCTGTAGCACGGTTGCGATATCATCAGCTGAAATCGCCGAGAGGGCCCGCATCTTCTCTAAGGGAGTGGGCAGCCGCAAGAATTGAACCTCGGGCATCTTGGCCGCGTACTTTTCCGCCTTGGCGTTTCTTTGCGTCTTTTTCTTGGGCTTCTTGGCGGGATGATCGATCTCGGCCATCAGTTGACGGGCTCGCGCCACCACGTCGGCGGTCAATTTTTCATCTTCGGCATTGACCACCGTGGTTTCGTAAAACTTGTGGATCCCACCATGGTTTTGCGCGTATCCATCAAGATCCGCGGTGGAGTGAAAGGGCATGCTGCCATCGCCGACGAAGTGACCAAGCAGGCCCATATTGACCGTCATCTCGTAAACCGCTTGGTTAAATGGCAGCTCCGCCTGTTGCTCTTCTTCTTTGCGGCTTGGCGCTTTAGCGGCGGCAGCGGTACGGGCGGACTCAGTGGCTCGGCGGACGAATTGGTCGGCCCTCCACCACAGCGTTCCCAATTCTTTCGCGAGCGAAGCAAAGCGAGGTCCGGGACGGGAAGGGTCGGGTGCGCCCTCATATTGTTCGCGAAGTTTCGCGAAATCGAGCGGGAAATCGCGGATCGGCGTGCCGATAACCTCTGGATAGATATAATGAGTAGGGCTTCCTATTTGACTCACTTCGCTGCCCAAGGATCGCCAATAGCTGTCGGGAATATTGCAAAGGTGGACCATTGTTTGAATACGTTCGCGCAGAAACTTCTGCAGCTCCTGATTTTCCACCAAAAACACCGCCGATTCACAAATCACGTGATGCCCGCGGGATTCCCAGGCTCTAGCCATCGAGGAATCAAGAACAAAGGCAAGGACAAGGACCGAGAGAGCGTGGGCGGCGGAGCCGCCACGGGTGTTCAAAAACTTCCGCATGTTCTTACCCATAACAAAAATCCTTTCAAGTGGCCATCAGCCAATTACCTTAGCGCGTTTCACGTCCCCAAGCTTTGCGGCGGGCGACCTCGGCGACGAAAGCCAGCCAATGCGACGATGGTCGCCGCGTAAGGCAAGATTTGAATAAACTGAACGGGAATTGACGAAGCCCCCTGCATGCGAATCTGAACGGCGTCCGAAAAAGCAAAGAACAGACAAGCCAACAAGGCCGGCCCGGGCCGCCAGCCGCCAAAAATGATCGAGGCCAGCGCCATAAAACCCCGGCCCGCCGTCATCATCGGCGAGTAAGAGGAAGCCAGCGATAAAGTCAGGACGGACCCGCCGATCGCCGAAAGCATGCCGCACAGAATGAGAGCCAAGCGACGTACAAAACGCACGGACACGCCGGCGGCAAGAAGGACGTTGGGATTTTCCCCCGCAAAGCGGATCCACAGACCGAAGGGCGTGCGCTCAAAGATGAAGAAATAAATAACCGCCACGGTGGCAAAAAGAACGTAGAATGCCGAACCGAAGCGTAGTTCGGGAGCCAATGGTGGGGTGGACCCGGCGGAGTGAAAGAGAAGTTGCGTAACGAAAGGCGCAAGTCCGAACACCAATAAGTTTAGCGCCATTCCGACGATGATCTGTTCGCCGCCAAGCTCAACCACAAACACACTCATGAAAAGACCGAGGAGAAGCCCCACCAAAACGACCCCGCCCATGCCCCAGTAAGGCGATCCCGTGAGCGTCGTGACTGTGGCCGCCACCAAAGCCCCGGCGAGCATCATCCCCTCAAGCCCGATTTGGGCTGTCCCTGACTTTTCACTGATCAACCCGCCCAGCACGGCAAAGGCGATAGGTAACGCGAGTCGGCCGGTGGAAAAGAGAAGGTCCAAAGCGCCGCTGTCGAAACCGTTAATTTCCAGCATGAGACCACCTAACCTTCAATCGCGGCAGCGCCGAACACGCAATCACCGACAGTACGACAACCGCCTGGATAACCCTGGCGAAATCGCGACCAATCAATTGAGTTTCCAAATCCAAGTCGGCGGCCCCCTTTTGAAGCGCGCCGAAAAGAAGGGCGGACGGAATGATCGCGATCGGGTTATTGCGGGCGAGCAAGGCCACCGCGATGCCAACGAATCCATAATCGGCCGAAAAACCCAAACGAAAGTTCCCCGCCGAGCCGAATATTTCATTGAGCGCGACAAGTCCCGCCACCGCGCCCGAAGCCGTCATGGGCACCAGGATATACCTGGTGCGCGAAATGGCATTCCATTCCGCGGCGCTCGGGTTGAGACCGATCGCCCGCCATTCAAAACCCATTTGAGTTTTGCGAAACATCCACTCACAGAGAAGACAAAGCCCGATCGCCACGAGAATTGAAATGTTGAGCGGGGATTGCGGCGCCAAGTGATGGATCGGATCCCAGGAGCTGAATTGAAAAACAGCCGGCACGGACGTTGTCTCCGGGCTTTGGGAGATATGGGAGTGAAAGGGGCCGACGACGACATAACTGACTATACCGGCGGCAATAAAGTTCATCATCATGGTCACGATGACCTCGTGACCACCGCGATAGGCTTTCAAGAGGGCGGGGACCAGGCCCCAGAAACCTCCCGCCAGCGCCGCGGTGGCAAAGGAAAGCAAGAAAGCAGCAAGGGACCAAGGGGTAACTTCAGGCGCGGCTCCAACTGAGGTGGCCAAGGCAACAACGGTGGAGGCGATGCTCCCAGCCAGAAGCTGTCCTTCCGCGCCGATATTGAAAAGGCCAGCGCGAAAGCTGAGTGCCACCGCAAGACCAGTGAACATCAGCGAGCTGGCGTAAAACGCCGACAGCGCGAAATCGTCGATGGAACCAAAGCTGCTCGTCACCAGAAGACGGAAGATATGCCAGGGGTTTTCCCCGGCCCAGACGCAAAGTCCAAGGCTCAAGATCAATCCCAATAGCAGACCCCAAAGGCTGTTAATGAGGGACCTCAACGGGACCTCCCGCCATCGCTGCCCCCACGCGGCGTTCATCAAATTCATGCCGCCGCAAGCTCGCTCGGATTTGACCGTGGCTGATAACGATCAGTCGATCGCTGAGCAGGAATAATTCCTCCAAATCCAGTGAAAAAAGAAGAATGGCCCCCCCTCGGCCGCGCAACTGAATCAGCTGCTGGTGGATTTTGTCGGCAGCCCTAATGTCCACGCCGCGGGTCGGGTGGGCGGCGACCAACAGTTTCGGCTC
>PSRN01000153.1 GCA_003176075.1 Bdellovibrio sp. | reverse complement strand
GATTCCGGCGGGGGCCGCCGGTGCGGGGACCGGTCCCGCTTTCAGCGCACCTGGCAGTGTCTCCCGTGTCGGAGGTTTGACCACGGCCAACGCCACGGCCAACGCCACTGCCCCGACTGGCGCTCCCGCCGCTCTGTTACCATACGCCGCAGCAGCGCCAAATACCGCCGCCGTTTCGTCCGCGGTTTCGCCTTATGTGCCGCCGCCAGCTCCCCCGCCGGGAGCCACTGTCGATCAGAAAAACCAAAACATCGATCAGCTGATGCAGTTCTTGGAAAGCGTTAACCAACAGGGAAACCCCGGGCACTTTACTGACTGGGAAGACCCCAAAATCACCCATGGTCCCTCGCTGGCTCCCAACCTGCCGCCCATCTCGGGTCGAGCTCTTGACCAGAACTGCAACGGCTTGGCCGCCGGCGGTCTGTCCCTGATGAAGCGCTATCTCGAACGCTGTGAAGACCAAATCCACAGTGACACCGGCAATGTCGCCATCACAGATTTTTCCACCAATGAGCCTGTGACATATGTTCTGCGCCAGGATGGCCTCAGTTGCGTGGGCAGCACGCGAATGACTTTCGGCGTGGGGAGCAGTCAATCCAATCCGCCAACAGCAGGCAATGCGCATGAAAATTCCCCAAAAAGACATCGAACACCCGCAGGCTTCTTCGTCACCGTGCCTCACTGGGGAAGTTCAACAACCATTTTCCACGAATGGAACTCGGTCGGGCTTCGCGGTCTGGGAGATGAAAACGACGAGACGGAAGCGCGCGGCGTGGTCATGCACGCCTCGAACGGGCACACCAAAGGCTGTCTGGGAATGCCACCTTCGCGCTTCATCACCATGAAAGATCTGGTGTCCTATGGATCAGTGATGTTGAATTACTTCCCCGGCCAAATCGGTTCGAGCCAGAACCACTGCCCCTCATCTCAGCGAAAAGCTTACCACACTCACCCCACTCAGAAGCGGATCACCGCCAGTGAACATACGACCGACCAAGCGTCAGTCCCGCTCCTATCAGTCCCCCTGTCGGTGGTGCCAGGGACCCATTGACCCGACCTGACCCGACCTGACCCGACCTGACTTGCCAAGCACCTTTTACCTATTGAGCCCCTTTTTACCTATTGGGCACCTGTCCCTATAGCACCTTCTACCTGTTAAGCACCTGTTACCAGTCAAGCCGCCGTGGGTTTGCGGAATTTGCTTTCCGGAAAGGGAAGACCGTTATCGACGATTTCATCAAAGAAGGAAGGCAGCTCACCCATGGGTTCGAGTTTCCCCTCCATTGATCCATCAGGCTTGCGCACCAACCGGGACATTTGAAAAATCGGCACCACATCGTAACTGCCGTCGGGATTTTGGCCGCGCACTTCCGAGAGCGAAGCGACCCGGCGACTGCCATCATGATACCGTGAAATTTGCACGATCAGGTCGATCGCCGCCGAAACTTGGTACCGCAGCGCCCGCTCACTCAGCTTGGCGTCGGCCCCCGACGCGAGAGCCTCAAGACGAACAATCGCGTCTTCAGGAGAATTGGCGTGGACTGTCCCCATGCACCCCTTGTGTCCCGTGTTCATGGCTTGAATCAGTTCCAGTGCTTCGCCCGATCGCACCTCGCCGACGATGATCCGATCCGGCCGCAGGCGAAGACTGCTCTTCAGGAGGTCGCGGATGGAAACCTCACCGTGCCCTTGTTCGTTGGCTTGTTTGGTTTCAAAGAACACGACATGATCGTATTCGATTTTAAGTTCAGTGGAATCTTCAATCACAATGACCCTCTGGCCACGGGGGATGCGGGCGCAGAGAAGGCCAAGAAGAGTCGTTTTTCCGGAACCGGTTCCACCGCTGACCAGAATGTTCTTGCCGAGATACATGCACACATCGAGAAATTGCGCCCCGTCGGCGGTGATGGCTCCCATCTGCACGTACTCGCGAAAACTGATCTTGCTTTGGGTGAATTTACGGATGCTGACGGTCGTGCCGTTGCGGGCACAGGGAGGAATCACGACCGCCACGCGGCTCCCGTCAGGCAGCCTGGCGTCCAGCCGAGGCTCGTCGGTTGTGATCCGGCGGCCCACGCTCTGCGCGATATTGTTTGCCGCCGCCAGCAGGGCGTCCTCGTCAGGAAACCTTGATTCCGTTTTGTGGAGCTTTCCCTTTCGTTCCACAAAAATATCGTGGGGACCGTTGATGAGGATTTCCGAAACCGTCGGATCGTCCCATAGGTCGCGAATGGGCCCCAGAAAATTGCGCACGGCCACGCGCGAAGCGCTTTCGGCGGGGTTCGTGCTTTTCTTGGGCTGGACCACGAGGGGCCTCCTTCATCTCTTTGAAACTTGCTCAAGTCCTAAAAATCGCTTCAGTTTTGCAGGTCGCTCCAGTTTTGCAAGCCGCTCTAGTTTTGCAGGTCGCTCCAGTATTGCAAGTCGCTTCACTTTTGAAAATTACTCCAGTTTTGCAATCGCTCCGCTGTCACTCCGACGCCGGCTTGCGGTCGGCGTCCGTGGGGCTGACAAGAATCTTCCCTTGCTTCGCGGTTTCGGGACATTGAAACGAGAAAATCCCCTCGATCTTCGGAGAAATTTCAAAGCTCTTCGGCTGGCCGAAATAAGTTCCCTCGTGTTGCGAAAAGGCGTCGAGAATGAAACTCACGTTCTTTTCTTTTTCGTTCACGTTAACGACATGGATGCGATAATTTTGCCCCTTCTTCAGTCGCAGAATTTCAGGGACAAAGCCGTCCTGGGTGTTGAGGATGACAATTTCCTGGGTCGGCTCCAGCGAACTGAAAATTCCAGAAGACACCAAGCCGTCTTTGGCGGAATCCGAAGCCGGGGAACGCGAAGGGCCGCCAGCTGACGACCCTGGGGTCTGACCCGCCAAGGACGACGAGCCGGAGGACGAAGACGGAAAGGAGCTCGGGCCATCCCCTTTGAGCTTCTGCAGATCATCCCTGCGGCGGGAAAGGTCCACATCCCAGGCCCGCACTCTCACCTGAACAACCGACATCACCACGAAGAGAACGACCTTAGTGAAGTGTCTTGCGATCTGTGAACTCAGCCAATTCACGGGCCACCTCCACGGCGATGCAATTGATTGTTTTTCGGTCGAACGCCGCGAGTTTTTGAACAATTTCATCGCGATTTCCGGCGCAGGAGTTGATGAGCGTGAGCGCTTGACAATAGTCCTGCGGACTGCGGGCGATTTCATCGCTGAGTTGTTTCCAATCCTCCTTGAGAACGGGGTCGATGGCCCCCAGACTGTATAGAGCGTCGAAGACAGCTTGCAGATCTCCTTGGATAAACATGGTCGGCCTCCGAAATCCTTTCGAATGGTTTTCCCTTGTTTATCTTTCGGCGATTTTTTGGATGACTTGAGCGCAATTGATCAAATGATCAACTGACCGACTGACCGACTGACCAATTGACCAACTGATCGCCTGATCAGGTTATCAGGTGATCACCTGATCACTTGATATTCCGGCTGGTATGATATTCCGGCTGATATTGCTGCTGGCCATGGGGCCCACAGCTGATCTTGCTTCTGACCCCGGGGCCTACGGCTTATCCGCCGTTCTTTTGACCGACTTTCGCGAACGGACGTCGGAAGGTTCCTCTTCTTTGGCTTGGTTCTTCGACCGTTCCTTTTCCCTTTTTTCCACGTCAGCCAGGATGAGGCTGGCGATTTCAGAGGGGGACTTGACTTTTTTCATAATCCGCAACTCGCGCTCGCTGACGGCCTGTCTGCTGAGTTCGATATCGGCCCCGCGAATGGCGGTAAAAATTCCCCGTTCAAAGGGCTTGTCGGCGTCGGGTTTTAGCTCCGCCATCACATTTTCAAGCAGGATCGAGTAAGTGACCTGGGCTTGCGGCCTGAAAGAGTCCGGATTTTTGAGCGCGCTGATCGCCTCATCAACCAAAGACCGCATCGTGCTTTCCCAGCCCTCATGATCGTCCAGTTCGTTCTTCAATGGCGCGACCACCTTTTCGATCATGAAATCCTCATTCGGGCGCGAATAGACGGCTTGCATGCCTTCCCGCAAGGGAATAATTTTTTCACCCGAGGCCCGCGATTCACGGATTTTTTCTTTAACCAGACGGCTCATCTGATCGAGATCCTTGAGCACCAGCGTGTTGTAAGGATAGAGTTTATGCTTGCCAAACCCGCCGGCTTCTTCGCCTTCGCCCTTTTTCGACGAGGTACCGCAACCGGTGAGAGCCAGCAGGATGCCCGAAACGATGAGATACGAGATGACCCGAGATTGAATACGTTGTTTCTTTTTCATGCAGAAAATTGTATGTAGAAAATAGCGAAAAACCCAAGCCATGCCAGAGCGCATTGTTGAACTCATTCGGTCGATTTCAGGATTGTTGTCGAGGTCAGATTGTGTCAGAATTCGCTCAAATAAACCGGAGGATCCATTTTGAAAAAGTTTATTCATTTTCCATCACAGCGCCCGTCGCTGATTGCGACAATTGCAGCGGCTGTGGCGGCAAGCTTTGCATTAGTCGCCTGCCAGCCCAGTTCGAAGCAGCTCAAAGAAGCCGTTGAAAAGGACCCATCGATCGTATTTGCCGCCATTGAGAAAGACCCTGAAGGCTTTATTGAGGTCGTCAATAAAGCGGCGCAAAAGGCCCAGCAAAAAGGCGCCGAAAAGGCGCAGGCCGAAGAATCCAAGAAACGGGAAGAGGAATTCAAGAATCCTCTCAAACCTGCGATCGACCCGTCACGAGCGATGTATGGCCCCGCCAATGCTCCGATCACCATTGTCGCATTCTCCGACCATCAGTGCCCTTATTGCCGTCGCGGCAACGACACTTTGAAAGAGGTCTTGAAGGCTTACGATGGCAAAATCCGTTTCATCTTCAAACACTTGCCGCTGGATTTCCATCCGCGCGCCATGCCGGCAGCCAAGTATTTCGAGGCCATTGCACGACAAAGCGCTGATAAGGCCTACAAGTTCAGCGACGAGGTCTTTGAAAACCAAGCCGATCTCAACAAACGTGGCGAAGACTTCTTGAAAGATGTCGCGAAAAAAGTGGGTGCTGATCCGAAGAAAGTTGAAAAGGACCTGAAAGATCCCAAGCTCATGGATCGCATCAACGCCGACATGGAAGAAGCCAAGAAATTCGATATCTCAGGAACTCCCTGCTTTATCATCAATGGCGTCAGCCTGCGCGGAGCTTTCCCCTTCGGTGATTTCAAGTCGATTATCGATCGTCAACTCAGTCAGGCGAAATGATCCGCCGCTGACTGACGTAACCTATTGCCCTGCGGATGCCATTCACGGAGTTACCTCCAGTTGAATTGGCATCCGCAACCCTGACCCACCTAAATCTGGACGCGAAAAACGCACATTACTTACCTGACCAGCCATAAACCAGGAGTTTTTTTCACATCTGTTGGCAGCTTTTGACAAATATTGTCATTCCGGTTATAACGCATCATATCAAAAAATTAGACGGGATTCTTCAGAGGGAGGGAAGAGTGCGGAGTCAGGTGAGGAAACATCAGAAACCCAACAGGGGCCAAAGATCCGATGGGATACTGGCCTTGGTTCTTCCACTCCTCCTGATGACCTGCGGGCTTTGCTTTGGCTTAAACCCCGTGGCTTTGGCGGAAGACAGCCCCAAACCGGCCGACTTCGGTTACGAGAACGACAAGGAACCGCCGGCGCCACCTCCACCCCCAAAAGCTGAAAAAAAAGCAATCGTTCAAAAGCAGCAAAAAGAGCAGTCAGCGGACGAAAAGCCGATACCTGGCTTTCCAAAAAAACCAGGCACCTTTCAACCGCAGCCCCTTGCTGGAACAAGTCCATACGGCGCACAACCGCGACAGACATTGCAAAACCGGCCTTCCTACCCGCAAGGCCCCATTGAAGGAACTCCCTACAGCTCCAACGGACAGGATTATGGATATGCTGGTGGATATTCTGGTTCTGGTCCTGGTCCTGGTCCTGGTTCTGGTTCTGGTTCTAGTCTTAACCCCTACGAAACGGGTTTCAACCCCAGCACCTGCCGGGGATTCAGTGGCTCCGCCGGCACGGCGTGCACCGAGTTCAATTCTTCCAGGGGTGTTGACCTCGCCCAACAACCTGGCTTCTTGCTGGGGCACTGGGTGATGACCAAGAATGTGGACCTCAACAACGGCGCTTTGGCCAATGCGATGTCATTCTTTGTCGCGCAATCCTCCCAGGATTTCAATATCAGCCTGCTTTGGGATCATCTTAGCTTCCAAAGCCGCGAGCAATATGGACGATCATTTCTTTATTCACGGCTCACCTCCAGCATCATTGAAATGAAATTTTACGGCCACGATCAGTGGCCTGACGTGGCTTTTCGCTGCAAAGTGGTCATGGTGGGCAGCGGAAGTCCTGGCTACGGGCCGGGCGGACTGGGCGCTTCACCAATGATTTGCGAAGTTTACCGTGACGATGGCGGCCCTCGTTACCAGCTGTGGGGTTACGCCCGCTTCGTCACGG
>PSRN01000163.1 GCA_003176075.1 Bdellovibrio sp. | reverse complement strand
ACCCGTGGCGGCTCCGCCGCCCACGCTTTGATCGTCCTTCGCGAAAGCGACGGGAGCACCAATAAATGGGGCTCCCCACACTGAAGCCAAAGCCAGCAGGAGGGCTCCTGTGGAACTGTGGAGGTGCCGAAGCCACTTGTGGCGTAGGCACCGACTTGGCTCTCCGCCGCCCACGCTGGGGATTCTCCGGCCGCCCTTGGGGTCCTTACTTGCAGCTTTGTTTCCCGAGGTAATGGTAATTTCCGAGCTCATCAATCCAATACTCCCCGTCGAACGGCCAATATTCGTAGCCGTTCTGAACGTAAAAAGTTCGATCAATTTGATCATCGATTTGCGTCTCAACTTCTTTTTCGGCGATTTTCTTCTTCAAGGACTCTTTTTGGCCGTTGATCGTTTCGTAACGGATGAACGAGGCCTGCTCAAACAGCTCCCGAATATCCGTCTTGAGCGCGATCAAGTGGGCGCGCGCCATCTCACCGATGGTGATTTTGGTGTTCTTGTAGCGGTTCGCCAGCACCTTCAAGGCGTAAACCCCCAGCGGCGACCGCGCGATCGGCCCATAGGACTCCAGTCTCAGGCGTTCTTCATTGAGCGCCCGGATGTACGAGAAGGCCCGCTTCACGTCCCCTTCTTCCAAAACCTGGCGCGCGATCATGTAGGGCAACTTCAAACCCGTGATGGGTTTCTTTTCCCGCCGAATGCTGTAAGCCTTTTCTATCTCCGCGAAGTAATAATTGGGATCGCGGATCGTCTCGACGAACCGTCCGATGGAATCGGCCGCCGGTTGATATGTTTTCTCGAACAAGTTCAAAGTCTTTTCGGTTTCTTCAAACTTGCAAATATAAAGATAGACGATACTCCGGACGAGCAGGCTTTCGGGGACATAGTAGTCCTCATAAAACGAGGAGTGAATGGTCTGCAGGAGACCCAACGTCGATCGGAATTTGGCCGCCCGCAAGTTGGCCCAGGTCGATTCAAACACGGAGTCATGCCAAAGCTCCGAATCTCGGGGGATTTCACGGTAATACTCAAGCGACTTTTCCCAATCTTGGGCCTGGTAATAGGACCTTGCAAGCGCGATCAGAGCTTGGACCCGGGTGGGGTCCGTCACGGGCGCGCCGTTCCGGCTCGCGAGCAACTCGTTAAAACTCTTGATCGCTTCACTCACATGATTGGACTCCAGATCGGAAAGTCCTCTCTTATAAAGCGCGGCCGCGTGGTACCGGCTGTTGGGGGGAACCTGGGCGAAGAGCTGGGCGGCCGCCGGGGCTTCATTGTTCTTCAGCTTGATCTCACCCAGCCGGAAATAAACAATATCTTTCTGATCGTTTGGAAACTCGTCGACCCGCACTTTCGAGATCGCGTAGTTCAATAAGGTGTCATCCCCCAGTTGGTCGGCGGCGATCGAAAGCTTTTCAAGGGACTGGCGCACATATTTGCTGTCCCCCCGACGAACCACATCGACAAACTGAAATGCTGAAATCTGATTGAGTTTAAGACCCATCAGACAAGAGCCCAAAATATATTTGATCTGCATTCTCTCTGTCGCGAACTCGGGACGCCGGGAGAGGGAATAAAGCATGGGCGACGCCTGCAGACAGTTTCCCTGGCGAACCAAGGCTAAAGCCTGGGTGAGCTGATTGGCCGGAGTGTTGGCGGCGGATCGGGCCGTCGCCGCCGCGGCGGCCGGAGCTGACCGATTGATCGTCCGGGGAGAAGATTTTCTCCCCGTTGGCGCGGCGGCGGAAGTGGCGGCGGCGAGTGAGACGGCCATTGTCAGGAGGACAGTCGTGATTTTCTTCATCTGTACTTCGCCTCCGGAAAGAAGAAGCTGGCTCCCAACGTCAGCATGAGATTATTGAAAGTCGAGACTGACGGATTGGCATTGGCGGCGGTGGGATTTGCGGTCGCCGAGAAGAAGTTCCAACTCAAGTCCCAGCGAAAGCCGACGGATTTTGACATCGCGTAGATTTGGCCGGTTCCCAAATGAAGAGCGGTCGCCGACGAGGACTTGGCGTTGGCGATCGAGGTTTGCCCGAGACCGGCGGCAAAGTACATATCAAACGGAACAATGCGCTTGCTGAACAGGCTCATTTTGCCATAGATGGGCGACCAGACCGCGTCCACTCCGATGTACCCTTGCGTTGAAATGATGGAGTTGGTGATGATGCCCAGGTTGGCCCGCAAATCCTTGACCGAATCTTTTTCGGTGTTCGACAAAAATAAGAACGCCAGCTCCACTGACCAGGCCTCCGTGAAGGAGTAACCAAAACGTCCGCCCGCTCCCACTCCCCAGAACCACGGGTCATTGGCGATGGTAGTTAAACCGAGGTTGAGTTGGAATCGCTGGGTTTTCGGAAGAAATCTTCGCTGTATGACGGAGACCTCCGAAAATGGCGCCAGTCGGCTCAGATCGGAGAGCTTTTCCGGGTCCTTCAAGTTCTCGGGACTGGCGGATGATGATCCATTCACGGGTTTGTCAGGCGCGGCGGGCTGCTTACCAATTTCTGCCTCTATCGAGTCCACGTCGACTGCATCATCCCCTTCGGATGCGGCAAACGCATGCGACTGCACGGTGATAACGAAGACAAAGAGAACGGTGGTTTGAAGGCTCATCGATAATTCCTTCCTGTACTCCTAAGATATCGAAGGGACTTGGATAAAAGTAGTCGAGTCGAATTCGTCTGGACCTAAGGCGGGTGATTCGAAGGCACCGACTTGGACTCAGGCCCGGAACTCGGTTCAAAAAAGGTGTAATCTACTTAGGTGTAATCTACTTATTAGAGAAGGAAACTCACACCAAGCTCAAGAATCGTTCCCAGCGTGAACCTGTCGGAGTAAGAATTGGGGTCGGGAACTCCCGTGCGGAAGCCTGGGTTGAAAGGATTGATCCCCTGCTGGTACTGCAACTTGAAGTCGATGCGAAGGGCGAATGCTTTTGAAAAATAAAACTTTTGTCCCAAGCCAAAGTTCAAGCCCGGATACATCTTGGTAGCGTATTTCGTCATCCCCAGACCCAAAATCGGATAGAGATGCATGTGGGAGACTCCCTGTTTGGTCACCGACATCTTACCGTAATAAGCGAGGAGCTCCCAGTTGGCCCAAAGTGAATACTGTAAATCGGGAATCAAATTGAAATCGAGGCCAGGATCCGTGTTGTTCGCTTTCGTTTGCGATTGAATCGCGTCAGTATATTGTTTGTTGCGACCTGGCAGCCAAAGTCCAAAGTTCAGCATCAAGGCGCTTTCTTCCGTGAAGTGATATCCGGCATTGAAACCAATCTTGGCTTGGGAGTAGATAGGCTCCGTGAAATTCCAGCCCCCAAAGGCGCCGATCTCGACTTTCTTTTCAGTGACGATCGCGCGATTTTTGACCGCCTCGCCACGCTCAAACCTGGGCAGCACGGACTCGCGGGCGAGCTCTTCTTCCGGCACCTCGACCTGAGCCTTGGCGATTTCCGGCGAAATCGTAACCATGAAAGACGAAATCATGGCCATCAAGATTGAAAAAATCCATTTTTTCATTTTCTTCGCCCCCCTCACTTCCTCACTGGACGCCGCCGGCTCCCTTTGCCGCGATCAAAAGCTCACAAACTTCCCGAACAGCTCCGTTCCCCGCCGGCCGCCGGGTCACGTAATGAACGACCTCCAAGACCTGCTCCAAGGCATCCGGCACGGTGGCCGCGAAACCAACTTCTTTCAACAAGGGAACATCAAAATCATCATCTCCCATGTAGGCCATTTCAGCAAAGCTTATCCCCGAGGTCTCGGAAAGTTCCTGCAGACATCCCATCTTCTGGAGATGTCCTTCAAAGAAAAAATCAATTTCCAGCTGGCGAATTCGCTCACGGATATCCCGCGACTTTGATCCAGTGATCACCGCGACTTGAATTGCCAGATCCTTGAGACGGCGGATCCCGTAGCCATCGCGAATGGAAAAAAAACGCCTCCATTCGCCATCGCTGTCCATAAAAATGCGGCAATCAGTTAGAATGCCGTCGACATCTAAGACGAGCATTCGGATGGGTTTCAATCGTAAGTGAATTTTGGGATCGATATACAAGCCTTTTTTTGCCCGTGGCGGCTTCGCCGCCCACGCTTGCCGTTATGTTTACGTCATCGTACCCTACATCTTTTGATTTATTGAGCCTATTTCCGTCGGGGCAGAGGCGATTCCCCCCCTCATGACAAAGGTCTGGCCTGCAAACATTTCAGACCCGTGGCGTCTGCGGAGGTGGCGGAGCCACCGACTTGGGCAGCGCCGCCCACGCTGCACTTCGTTTCGAAACAATGGAACCCCCGAGCCCAAAAGATTTCCCACTTGATCCGCTTTTTAGCGGGACCTAGGATTTCAATCATGTTTGTGGTCTCATCCGCAGTCATATATGTGTACCGCCGGAAACTCACTCAACAGCAGGAGAAAGAGGTCGTTCTGAAGACCAAGACCCAAACCTGGCAGCGATTCGCCCACCTTCTGTTGGGAGCCCTGCACTTGATCAATACACCACTGCAATCCATTCAAATCATCGGACATTTGATTCGCCGAAATGACCCGGAGACTGCACCACTGGTGCATCGCCTGGAAAACGCAATCAGTACGATCCGGAATGTTCTCACGGCGTTTTCGTTTGCTGATTCCTCCGTCGATTGGAAAAATTCAAATCTACCGACCGGTCCCGATCAGCTCAAAAACGACGTGAATTCGATTCTCAAGGAATTCCAGTCCGCGGAGAAGTCCGAGAAGGTCTAGTGCCGCGACCGGATGATTTTTAACGATTTTGCGCAGCGGATTTTGAGTCACACCCGTGGCGGCTTCGCCGCCTACGCTCCGTTGCCGGATCCAGACCTATCAGTTCCTTAATTATTTCGATAGATTACAACTGATTAAAATGATACTTTAAAAATACATGTATAAAAGAAGTATCAGTTTAAGAAATCTTAAAACAACTTTTTTCCTCTGGGGTCCAAGGCAGGCAGGAAAATCATCCCTTCTTCGTTCAGAATTTCCAGGGGCTGTTTGGGTTGATCTCCTGAAGTCTGATGTCTTTATCAAATATCAACAGGACACCTCTCGTCTTCGCGGCGAATTGGCTTTGCACCAGCGGGAGGCGCGGTGGGTGGTGATTGACGAGATTCAAAAAATTCCAGCATTACTTGATGAGGTTCATTGGCTTATAGAAAATCGCAACTTCAAATTTGCCCTCTGCGGGTCAAGCGCGCGCAAGGTGAAGCGCAATCACGCGAATCTCCTCGGCGGGCGAGCACTTCGTCGTGAGCTATTCGGTTTGACAGCCTTCGAACTGGGTCCCGACTTTGATCTTGAGCGCGGTATTAACCGAGGTTTCCTTCCGAACCACTATCTTAACGAGAATTATGAGGATCGCCTGCGCTCCTACTGTTCCGATTATTTGAAGGAAGAGATCTTTGCTGAAGGAATCGTTCGTAGTTTGCCAGCCTTTAGTTCCTTCTTGAACGTCGCGTCTTTCTCGGATTGCGAGCAAGTTGAATTTGCCAACATCGCAAGGGAAATCGGGGTTTCCTCACCTACGGTTCGATCGTACTTTGAGATTCTCCAAGATACCTTGATCGGTGAATTTGTTCCGGCCTTCCGAAAAAGGGCCAAAAGACGGATCGAAGTCTCACCCAAGTTTTATTTCTTCGATGTCGGAGTCGTTAATTCCCTGGCAAAACGCGGACACCTCGCTTTGGGTTCAGAGCTCGCTGGGAAGGCCTTTGAAAACTGGGTCTACCATGAGCTCCGCTGCTTCCGCGCATACCTGGCCCCTGATCTAGAGATCGCCTTTTGGCGCCTCACCGGCGGCCGTGAGGTCGATTTTATCTTGAACGATTTGGAATGCGCCATTGAAGCAAAGTGTTCTTCACGAGTCACGGATGCTCATCTCAAGGGCCTGCGAGAACTGAAGGTGGAGCATCGCAAGGTAAAGCGACGAATCGTTGTTTCACGCGAATCGGTCTCTCGTTTGACCGAGGACGGTATCGAAATTCTCTCCGTTCAAGATTTCATCAACCAGCTTTGGAACAAAATGGTTATGTAAAACAGTGTCAGCACAAACCAGGTTCACCTATGACTTCATAGGAATACCTCAAAAAATTGCTCAATAGAGTCTTTTGCGCAAGTCTCACCGGACAGCGGCAGGGTCCATGCGCGAATCAGGCACCCATGCGGCCGTGACACGGAGTGACCCGCAAAAAGTACCTGGAACCTCTACCTCTACCGCACCTTCGCGCGAAGGAGATCCTGCACGTGAATCAGACCCACCGGCCGCCGAGGTGAGGGCGAGGACTTATCGATCACGAAAAGCACATTGATGCGAAATTGCTCCATCAAGAACAAAGCTTTTTCAGCGAGCTCACCAGCGTCCACCGTCCGCGGATGGTGGCTCATGAAATCTCCCGCCAAGCCGGCGAAGGGATCTTTTGAACGATCGAGAAGACGCCGGATATCACCGTCAGTGATAATCCCGGCGAGGTCACCATTTTCGTCCACCACGCAAGCCGCTCCCCGGGTCTCACCGCGGCTCATGATCGAGAAAACTTCTTTCATCGGCGTCCGCAATGACAAAGTTGGAAGGGCCTCCCCGCCGTGCATCAGATCGCTGACCTTGGCGAGGCGAAAACCCAGGGAACCGCCGGGATGATTTTCGGCGAAATCCTCGGCGCTAAATCCCTTCGCTGTCAGGACCGCCATGGCCAGCGCGTCTCCCATGGCCAGGCTGGCCGTACTGCTCGCCGTCGGCGCCAAGCCCAGAGGGCAGGCCTCCTGCGAGACTTTGACGTTGATCAAGACTGTCGCCCGTTGCGCCAGTTCACTCGCCGGGTTACCGGTCAAAGCAATCAAGGGAATTCCTTTGCGTGAGGCCGCCATGATGACAGGAAGGAGCTCCGGGGAATTCGCGCCGTAACTGACCGCGATCAACAGGTCGCTCTTATCGAGCAGACCCAAATCCCCATGGGAAGACTCCGCCGGGTGCAAAAAGAGCGCTGGGGTCCCCGTCGACGACATCGTACTGGCCAACTTGCGGGCGATATGTCCAGACTTGCCGATGCCGGTCCAGATGACTTTGCCGCTGCACTTCGCGCAGAGGTCCACCGCGCGCTGGAAATTCCCGTCGATTCGATCCGTCAGCGAAAGGATCGAACGCGCCTCCATCTCTAAAACCTGCTTTGCAAGCGCGATGATTTTCATACTGAAGCCTGTTTGGTCACAGAGATATGGGTTGAAGCCTTGGTTTCGCTGGCTTCCTTTCTTTTCAGACTCGCCTTCACGAAGTGGCTGAATAAGGGATGGGGAGCCAGGGGCCGCGATTTGAACTCGGGGTGAAACTGCACGCCGATAAACCAGGGATGATCAACCAACTCGACGATTTCGACGAGGTCCCGCTCCTTGCAAAGGCCCACGCAGTTCATACCCTTCTTTTCAAAGAGAGCGCGATAGCGGTTATTGAATTCAAAACGGTGGCGGTGCCGTTCGCTGATCAGGGTTGCATTGTAAACTTGAAAAGTCTTGCTGTGGGGGCTGACATGGCACGCATAAGCGCCCAAGCGCATCGTGCCGCCCTTGTTTTGCAGGTTTCTTTGTTCCTCCATCAGATCAATCACGAAGTTTCCGCCGCGCGTTTTCTCACCTTGCCACTCGCGCGAAGTGGCGTCGTGGATGCCGCAGACATTGCGGGCGAACTCGATGGCCGCAAGCTGCATTCCGTAACAAATACCAAAGTAAGGAATCGATTTTTCCCTCGCGAATTTAATGGCCGACATCTTCCCGTCCACCCCGCGCGGACCGAACCCGCCCGGCACCAGAACGCCATGAACTTGCGCCAACGCTTGCGCGACGTTCTTGTCATTGATTTTCTCTGAGTCGACATAAACAATTTCAACTTCTGAATTGTTGGCGATCCCGCCATGAATAATCGCTTCATGGAGCGATTTATAAGATTCCTTCAAGTCCACATACTTTCCGACAATGGCGATGCGAACGCACTTTTGCGGATTCTTCAACACCCGCACGATATGTTCCCAGCCCTTCAAGTCCAGCTTCCCCTCTTCCAAGCCCATCGAGCCGACCAACAGCTCATCCAACCTTTCCCGCGCCAGGCTCAAAGGAACTTCGTAAATTGTCGATGAATCCATGGCCGCGATCACATGTTCGGCGTGGATCGAACAAAAAAGACCGATCTTCTTCTTGAGCGATGAATCGATGGGTTTTTCGCTCCGGCAGATCAGGAAATCGGGCTGCAAGCCGATCTCACGGAGTTCCTTGACCGAGTGCTGGGTCGGTTTGCTTTTCAACTCGCCGGCCGCCGCGATATAAGGAACATAGGTCACATGAATCAAAGCGGAGCTTTTAGGTCCCAGCTCCAAACGCATTTGTCGAATGGCTTCCAGAAACGGCAGGCTTTCAATGTCACCGACCGTTCCACCAATTTCAATAATCGCCACTTCAGAACCCTGCGCGGCCTCGCGAATGCGCGCTTTAATTTCGTCGGTGACATGGGGGATGACTTGCACCGTGCCGCCGAGGTAATCGCCCCGGCGCTCCCGCGAGATCACCATATCGTAAATCTGGCCGGTGGTGACGGAGTTGGCGCGTGAGAGACGAACGCTGGTGAATCGCTCATAATGACCCAGGTCCAAGTCCGTCTCGGCGCCATCCTCAGTGACGTAAACCTCCCCGTGCTGGAAGGGAGACATGGTGCCTGGATCGACATTGATATAGGGATCACACTTCATCAAGGACAAGCGAAGTCCGCGGGATTCCAGAAGAGCCCCGAGGCTCGCCGCGGTCAATCCCTTACCAATGGAGGAAACCACTCCGCCCGTTACAAACACGTATTTTGTTTGAAAGTTTTTTTTCGTCGATTTCTTGGTCGAAATACGGGGGATTTTGCTCATCGTTTCGAACTCCAAATTTTCACCCGTGGCGCTGCCCACGCTTCATTCATTCTCGCAAGATCGTCGGGCGTGTCAACTCCCTGGCTTCGACCTTCAATGACCTGAACATGGATGGCGGACCCCATGGCCAGCGCCCTGAGCTGCTCCAGTCCCTCAGCGCGTTCGATGTCTTCCACCGGCCGTTGACAGAAACTATCCAAAAAAAACTTGCGATAGGCGTAAAAACCCATGTGTTTGTACACGATGGGCCGTTTAAAATCAGCGATTTTCATGCGCGAAAAAGGAATCGGGAAACGGCTGAAATAAATCGCCTGGCTGTGGCGATTGGTCAGCACTTTGACGGCGTGGGGGGATTCCATTTCTTCGCCGCTGATCTCATGGGCGAGGGTCGACATGGGGAGGGCGGTGTTCGCAATCAGCGGGCGGATTAACGACTCAATCCAGGCTGCCTCGGTCGAGGGCTCGTCGCCTTGCACGTTGACGACAATGTCCTGGTCCTCAAGGTTCAGTTGCTGGATGGCTTCGTGAATTCGATCAGTTCCCGAAGCATGCCGGTCGTGGGTCATCACCGCGCGGTGCCCCGCCTTTTCCACGACATCGGCGATCCTCTGATCGTCGGTCGCCACGAGAACCTGATCCAAGAGCCGACATCCAGCGACCCGATCCGCCACATGCAAAATCATTTCGCGACCTTGAATCTTCGCCAGAGGTTTGCCGGGAAAACGGCTGGACCCATAGCGGGCCGGAATAACACTCAGGATCTTCATTGATTATCCTTTATCTTCACTGTTAGCAGGGGGTCTGCGGAGATGCCGGAGGCACCGACTTGGTCTGCGGAGGCGCCGAAGCCACCGACTTGGTCTGTGGAGGTGCCGGAGGCACCGACTTGGAAGAAGGGCTGGATCCACGAGCGAAAACAAAATTCCTCAACCTCATCGGCGCTTTTCCCGACCAAATTGGAAATCAAAAAGACTGGCGCTCCGCTTTGCCGGAGGATTCTTTCTTGCGCTTCTCTCTTTGCTGAACCTGTCATCTTATCAGCCTTTGTCATTACGATGGCAAAGGGCAAATTGATGGAGTGAAAAAACGCCCGTAAGTTTTCCTCATCCGCGGTCCACTCCCGCCGGCCATCCATCAGCAGCAGGGACCCCGCCAGCACCTCGCGCCCGGACAAATATGTTTCCACCAAATTCTTCCATGATCTCACTTCATGCCCACTGCAACCGGCAAAACCATAACCAGGCATATCGACCCAACGGTATTTTGCGGGAACCTCAAAAAAATTGAGCAGCCGGGTCTTACCTGGCGCTTGACTGACCTTGGCCACCGGCTTTCGCCCACCACCCGAAAGTTGATTTAAAAAGGAGCTCTTTCCCGCGTTTGAGCGGCCAGCCAGCGCAATCTCTGGCAAGTTCGCAGGAGGATAATCCATAGGACTGGCGGCGCTCCGAAGAAATTGAATGGGAAACATGAGTTCAGGAACTTACCCCATTCCGGCGTGAAGGACAATGATCTCTATTTCTGGAATCAAAAAATCAACTCTCATTCCCCATGACCGGCCAAATTCTCCTTTATGTCTCCTGGCGGCGGTATGCTTCTTGAAGGAGCGGCCCCCGAGGAACGATAGGAGAAAAAAATGCAAGAACACATTGTTTCTGACCATTGGACTCTGAAGCAACCCGGCCGCGCGACAGCAAACACGTCAGCTGAGACATCAGCGGAAAACTCATCGGATAATCAGATCGAGACTTCAGCGAAGACGTCAGCGGATAAGCGACCGGATATTCCGGCGGGAATCACCGCCTTCTTGGCCTCTTCCGGAGCCAACGGCGATCGCCAACTCATTGAGGACCTCCTCGTTCTCGGAAGCGAAGGAAACTTCCCCGGGCCCCTGTCCGAGGCCGTCGATCCCTGCGTGGAACCCCGGCACGCCCGCATCGAACGCCGAGGAGCGGGCTTTGTCATTCGCGATTTGCGCTCCAACGGCGGGACCTTTGTCAACGGCACGCGTATCGTCGAGGCCCACCTGCAGAGTGGCGATATCATTCGGCTTGGCGGCCTTTCCAGCGGCTTTTCCACTGTTTTTTTTCTCGAACAAGCCAACGCTTCGGTGGCCCCTACGCATCGCTTGAAGTCACGCAATCTCTTGTGGCAAGCGCAAATTGATCGGCTGCCCGGCATGGCCTCAAGTGATTATCCTATTCTTCTTTTAGGCCCGTCGGGTTCCGGCAAGGAAATTCTTGCCGAGACCATCCACTCCCTTTCAAAGCGAAGCCCGGGTCCCTTTACCCGCGTCAATTGTTCGGCCTTGTCAGAGACGTTGATTGAAAGTGAACTTTTCGGCCACGTCAAAGGCAGCTTCACGGGAGCCATCGGTGATCGCAAAGGGGCCTTCGAGACAGCTCGGGGCGGCACCCTGTTCCTCGATGAAATCGGCGATTTTCCATACGGTCTGCAAGCCAAGTTGCTCCGTGCTTTGGAGAACAATGAAGTAAGACCGGTGGGAAGTGACCGCCTCCTGCAAACTGACGTTCGT
>PSRN01000204.1 GCA_003176075.1 Bdellovibrio sp. | reverse complement strand
ACCCGTGGCGGCTTCGCCGCCCACGCTGGAGGCACCGACTTGGGCAGAGCCGCCCACGCTGGGTCAAATCACAAGGCGTGAATTTACTTGGTCTAAATTAATGTATTGCAAGTTTGGTGGATCTCCTCTAAAGATGAAAACGAATGGCGAAAGATGATCTGGCTCAGCTCGATGGGAAAATCGTGGATGCCTTAGCGGGCGGAATCTATAAGGTTCAGCTGGAAAATAGCGTTGAAATTCAAGCCAAACTTTGCGGTAAGATGCGCCGGTTTAATATTCGAGTGGTGGTCGGCGATAAAGTGACAGTTGGTGTTTCTCCTTACGATCCCACTCACGGTCTCATTATGTTCAGGCACAAATAATCAACCTAACAACTCAGAGCCCGCCCGATGGATCAGTCCCTTCAATACTACATCACAAAGAATGTTCCAGGTGTTTTGCCGAAGTCGGCCCAAGCAGTTTTGGATTTAGCCGCCGAGGGAGCTACCGTCCCATTTATCGCCAGGTACCGGAAAGAAAAAACGGGAAATCTGGACGAGGTCGCTATTCGCGGAGTGATCGATGCCCATGAAAGCTTTCAGGAGACGGTCAAGCGCAAAGCTTTTATTTTGAAAGAGGTCAGTGACCAAGGCAACCTGACCGAAGAACTCCGCCGGCGAATTGATCTCTGTTGGGATTTGGGGGAGCTGGAAGAAATCTACCGTCCCTTTAAGAAGAAAAAGAAAACCAAAGCCACATTGGCGCGGGAATCCGGCCTGGACCCGTTGGCCCAATGGATTTGGGGTGTGGCGCACGGCCAACAGGCCGAAGATGTCGCCCTTGAAGTCAAGGCCAAGGAATTCTTAAACGTTCCCGCTGGAATTGTGTCCTATGAACTCGCCCTGAAAGGGGCGCAGGATATTCTGGTCGAAAGAATTGCGAACGAGCCCGAACTGAGGGCTCAGATTCATCAGAACTATTTTCAAAAAGGCAGGATTTATTCCAAGAGAGCGAAAGGATTCAAAGCTCACTCAAAATTCGAAATGTATTCGGAATTCTCTGAGGCGGTGAAGAGCTTGATGGAGACAAAGAACTCCCATCGCTACATGGCCATGCGCCGAGGCTGGCAAGAGGAAGAACTCACGCTGGAAATCAAGGGTGACGACGAACTGCTGTTGCAGGTTTACGAGAAATTCGCCACCACCGTTCCCGACACCCTGGTGGGGACTTACATGAAGCAAGCGGCCAAGCTGGCCTTGACCGTGTATGTGATTCCATCCGTGAGCAATGACGTTCATCGCGCGCTCAAAGAAAAATCGGATCACGATTCGATCCAAGTCTTTGCTGAGAACGTCCGCCGCGTGATCCTTGGGTCTCCCTTTGGTCCCAAAGTTGTCCTCGGCGTTGATCCCGGCCTAAAAACCGGTTGCAAGGTCGCCCTGATCGATAAGGGCGGCAACTATGTGACCCACACGGTGATGCAAATTTTGGGGGATTCAGCGCCCGAGAACGCGAAAAAGCTTCTCGGTGAAGCTTTGAAAAATATCTCCATTGAAGCCATCGCCGTCGGCAACGGAACGGCCGGCCGCCAAACCGAAGTCTTTCTCCGCAAAATTCTCAAGGAGCTCGGCAAAGATGTGCCCGTGGTGATGGTCAACGAGTCTGGAGCTTCCGTCTATTCGGCCTCGGATATCGCCCGCCAGGAGTTCCCGGACCTGGATGTGACGGTGAGGGGGGCCATCTCCATTGCCCGCCGCCTGCAAGATCCTCTTTCTGAGCTTGTCAAGATCGACCCGAAAAGCATCGGCGTGGGCCAATATCAACATGACGTCAACCAGTCTCACCTCAAGAAAAGCCTCGAGGCGGTGGTTGAAAGTTGTGTGAATTCCGTCGGTGTCGATTTGAACACGGCCTCGGTGAGCCTGCTTTCCTACGTGTCAGGGATCGGACCGGTTCTGGCGCAAAACATCGTTGATTACCGCAAGAAGCAGCTCTTTCAGGATCGCGGCGAGCTGATGAAAGTTTCACGTTTTTCGCCGAAAGTTTTCGAGCAGGCGGCCGGCTTTTTACGGATTCAGAACGGCAAGATCTTTTTGGACTCGACGGGGATTCATCCGGAACGATACTCGGCCGTGCGTGACATGGCCCACGAGCTGGGGGTGTCCATTTCAGAACTGGCCGGCGAGGGCGCAAAGAAGCTGGACTCCGTGAAAGAAAAGTGGGCCAAGCTGATCGGCGAATTCACTTACGAAGATATTCGGAGGGAATTTGAGAAGCCGGGGCGTGATCCCCGGGATGTCTTTAAGATTTTTTCCTTCAAGGAAGATATTTTTGAGGTGAAGGACTTAAAGGAGGGCATGATCTGTCCCGGGATCGTGACCAATGTCACCAATTTTGGCGCCTTCGTGGACATTGGGGTTCATCAGGATGGGCTCGTTCATATCAGCGAACTTTCGCATCAGTTCGTCAATGATCCGCGCAAAGTCGTGAACCCCGGAGATCAAGTCTCGGTGAAGATTCTGGGAGTTGATTTAGAGAAGAATCAAGTTTCGCTATCCATGAAGCTCGAGCCCGCGCCGGCCACTCCGCGACGGGAAAGGCCAGCGCGAGCGAGTCAGGAGCCGCGGGCGAATCAGGAGTCGCGACCACCTCGGCAGCGGGAGCTGCGAAGCAGCCACGGGCATGAAAGCGTAGGCGGCAATTCCAGACGGGATTCCATGCCGCCAAGAGGGCCTTCTTCCGGTGATCGAGACCGGAGCGCCCAGGGTGGACGTCCTTCCCACGGAGGTCGAGGACCTGGCCCCCGTCCCGAAGGGCGAGCGGGTTCAAATCCTCACAAAGGCAAACCTTTCAATAACCCCTTTGCGGGTTTGCAGCAGCTATCCACCAAGAAGTGAGTCATCCTCCGATGGATCTGCGCGCCTGAGTTCGTTGAATGGCAAGTTCCTCTACAATATGGAATAACGGATCCTGAAGTCTTATCCAAGTTCGGCGGAGTCAGTCTTTCGAACGTCATGCGAGGAATTTCAAATGTTCAACCCTGACACGACGAAGCGGCCAGGTCCTAGGTGAGATTCCAAAAATTGTCGCTGCTCATCAGATCTTAGTCAATTCCAGCCTTCGTGGATCAAGCCCGGCTCCCTTAAAAATCAAAGCATTTTAACGGTTTGTACGCATGTCTCAAATTGGTCCATGGCTTGCTCTCTAAGCTTATGGGCAAAGGAAGGTATGTATGAACCATTCAAGGACTGTGAAAGAGACGCTGACACAAACCTCGTTTTACTTGCTCGCCCTGTTTGTAAGCTCGGCTCTGTTGTTTGCTTGCCAGAACTCGAACAACGGAAACAACGGCACGTATTCGGTGTCGAATGGCGTGTGTGTCAATGGCTCCAATCAGCCGGTGGCGATGAGTAACTGCGCTCCCAATGGATATTATATGTGCAATGGCAGCTGTTACTCACTTGTCGGAAATACGCCCGGTGCTGGTTACAATCCTTACACTTCTTATAGTGGTTACGGCGGATACGGAGCCACAAGTTACTATGGCCTTCCCATGAACTATGGCGGCTACGGGTACTCTGGCGGATACGCCAACCCGTATGGCGGTGGCTACGGTGGCTACGGATACAGCGCTTATCCAGGCTACGGGTACTCTGGCTACGGTTACTCAGCCGGCGGAGCCTGTGGAGCCGGTATGCCAACGAGCCCCTCCTTTTGTGCTGGTCTTTCCGGTACTCCGATCACCCAGGTTTGCAATGGCTACTATTACTATCCCAACTCCAGCCCCTATCCGGCGGCCACTGGATTCGCCACTAGCTATGGAGGATCGCAACAGGTTCTGTGCAGTGGAGCTCCCTCCAATTGCAGCAACCAATTCATGGTGACCCTGCAGGGCCAGACCGTACGATGTCAATAAGGTGGCGGGCCAGCTCGGCGAAGCCCTTTCCACCACGATCGACTGTTACAAATTTCGGCGGATGTTTCAGACGGTCGGCGAAAGTTCGCACATTGGCCACCGCGAATGAATGGCGGAAAAACTTCCACATCGGCTCATCATTCAATGAGTCCCCGACGAAACCACAATGTTCGAGAATAGCGGAATCCCTCATCCCCATTTCGGTTCTTAGAAAATGGAGACTGCCGCTCAGTTTATCATAGGAGCCGAACCACCCATTGACGTGGATGGAGCTGACTTTAGCCTGCGCGCCGTGAGCCTCGAAGATTTTTTGGATTTTCTCGGCGGCGGAACGGGGTAGTGCCGGTACGTCTTCGCAGTAATCGATGGCCAAATCCAAGAGCCGGCAAAATTGGTCGGAGGCCACGGCGCAACCTGGAATATGTTCAAGAATTTCTTTCTTGATCGCCTCCAGGCGCTGTCGCTCAGTGCCGCGCGAGGCTTCGTCCGTGGCAAAGTGGCGGATCATTTTCTTGGTGGTGCGATCGTAACGGAAATAAAATCCACCATTTTCGCCAACCACACCGCCCACCGGCCACTGCCGTGCGATCAACTCACACCATCCCGCCGGACGACCCGTGACCGGGACAGCAGTGATGCCATGCTCAGCGAGAAGCCAAAGTGCCGCATAAGCCTCGGCTCCCAAAAGTCCATCGTCAGTGAGAGTGTCATCAATATCCGTTAGCAAGATTCTCAATTCAGGGTTTTGAAATTTTGATATGCTTGCGAAGCGATCAACCATGACGTTAGTATGGTCACCACAGGTCAAGGGGTCCATTGTTCACCAGGCCTGAAGCCCTGAGTCGAAATTTGCACTTGAAAGAATGGCGATCAACCCGCATTTTTTGAGATATCGCAGAGGGTCCAAATATATAGAGGGACAAAGCATGGGCGGCGAGGCCGCCACGGGCAAAAGACATATACGATATTTACGACACATAGAGAGAGGCGAACAATTGACTGAAGATCTCAGAGGAACTGATGGCGAAGGCAGCGCGTAAAACCAAGTCGGTGGCTTCACGAGCTCCGCCGCCCAAGTCGGTGCCTTCGGCACCTCCACAGTCCGAGGCGGCTCCG
>PSRN01000205.1 GCA_003176075.1 Bdellovibrio sp. | reverse complement strand
TCTTCTTTGAGCATCTGTCCCGCGACTGGCCGAAACGCCTGACCGAAAAGGACCTGTGGAAACAGCTTTATCATCTGCCGTTGCAGGAATTTCAAAACATCAAGGCGAAGCTGAAGAGCCGCCTGCTCAATTTTCTCCGCGACTATGTTCGCGACCATTTGCTCAATGTGGCTCACAAGCGGCCTGAGCTGGCGACCGTGCTCAGTCTCCTCAACGAGCGCACCATCCTGGTGACCCACGCGAAGCGGCTCGCGACGTACAAGCGGGCGGATCTCCTGATTCGCAACATCGAACGCATGAAGCGCCTTTTTCCGAAGGATATGGCGATTCTGTTTATTTTCGCGGGGAAGGCCCATCCTTCCGATGGCGAGGGCCAGGACGTCCTTCGCCGAATCATGGATTACTCGCGCCATCCTGAACTCAAAGGGCACATCCTCTTTATTGAAAATTATGAAATTCAGATCGGGCGGCGCTTGATGGCGGGCAGCGATTTGTGGCTGAACACCCCTCTTCGTCCGCTGGAAGCCTGCGGCACTTCAGGAATGAAGGCCGGCATCAACGGCACCCTCAATTTTTCCGTCGCCGACGGGTGGTGGCCCGAAGCGTACAACGGCAGGAACGGATGGATGGTGGGGACCCCACAGGAACTTTTCGATGCGGAACTGCAGGACCTCTATGATGCGGACCAAATCTTTGAGATCTTCGAACATGAAGTCTTTCCGCTCTTTCGTGACCACCTCAAGGGGGGAAACGGCTGGGCCGAAAGAATTCGCGAGTCGATGATCAGCCTGATCCCCTTTGTCGCCGCCGAACGCATGATGAACGAATATGATAAGACCTTTTACTCTCCTGCAATCGCGAGAGCCAACGCTTTGCGATCCGGGAACTTCCAGCCCCTGACCTCGCTGATCGGCATGAAGGACCAGCTTTTGAAAAATTGGAGTCGTATTCAATTCGCCGACGCCAAAGTTTCAGGAATTTTTGGTCCGTCGCTGGTGCGCACCAAGGCCTTTCGCCTGGATGTGCTGCTGAAACACCCCGATCTGCCCGCCGAGTATCTCGATGTGCAGGCCCTCTTCCATTCCCAAAACTCCCAGCGCCGCACCGGGACCCACCATCAAAGTCTTGAATTGGTGGAAATCGGCGAGGGAGAAAGCCATTGGCGAATCAAGGGAGCCAATCGCCCGCCAGGGTCCTATACCCTGTCCGTGCGGGTGCTGCCGCGGGTGGCTTCGCTCAATGAGCTTGAGCCGCTGGACCTGGGGCTTCACCTGGTGAAGTGGTTGTAGGGTTGAGAACTCATCATCTCTAATTTGCTCTGCGAAAAACGGACCCGCAAGAAACTATTTCTAATAATGCACGTGGCGTCTGCGGAGGTGCTGGAGGCACCGACTTGGGCAGCGCCGCCCACGCTTGTTGTGGGAGCTCTTGAATTTTCTGCTTTCGCTTTCGGGCTTGAGTCAGCAGCTGACCCCGGCGCAGATTGAGTCGCGCCTCAAAGGATTTGATATACGATGCCACATTTCCTAATCGAGTGACCCCTCTCCGTAATGATCTGGGGTGGGGCACTCTGCATAAGAGGTCGTCAGTAATAATATCGGGAACATCCTTGTTCCCTACTTCTCCACCAATCTTGCCGAGATTGGCAATTTAGCCTTCTTTGCAGTGTATTTTTGATTTCAGATCGAAATAAACTTGTTCTGGCAGTCGTTTTGTTTATTTCGGCAAGATTGAAAATGGATCTCACAGTCCACTCTTGAACTCTTGAGTAGAGCTGGGTGCTTTCAGCAAAGAACTCACAAAAACTTCAAGCGATTTGCTTGATCCAAGTGGTCCATCCGGCAAACTCCTGAGCCAAACCTCTGGATAAGAAGTCGTTAGTGAGATTATTTAACCCCTGTTTTTTCCTTTCCCTTTATTGTCGTGGTTGATTTTTGCACGCAGCGACTCAGCCGATCTTCCACCGAATCTCCAGAATCGTCATGGCAATAAAGAATCGTCGGGCGCGAATTTATCCATGAAGCCACGGCGTTTGCCTTCCCCGCTTCACAATCGTTCGTAAGCCCCTCTAAAAACTCACAAAGGCCATTTCTTACAAGTTGAAGTGCGAGACCGCCGTAGAAAATGTAAGCGAGAGCTTGTACGATTCCATACGCGGGAGTCTCAAGGAAATATCGCAGGGATGTGGATTTCCCGGATAGACCCTTCTCGAGATCCTTGACGACCTGCTCAAGGGTGCTCACGGCAGTCACTCGCAACGTCTTTCCGTCAACTTCGAACTTGGTTTCTTTTTCAGAACTGTTCACAATCTTGAACGTGGACTTTTCCCCGCCGATTTCAATCACGAAACTGTTTTCACTCTGTTTAGTTGCTTTGACCGAAACCGCGAAATCCTCGGCACTTAGCCTCGAGTTTAAGAAATCAAGGTCCTTCTTCTCGAGCCTGGGTTTCATTTGAGCGAAAAATTGCCCGACAGTTTTTGAAGTTCTTAGGGCGGCCCACAGTTGTTCGCGCGCGATCTTCCCGAAGACTTTACTTTTTTGTGGCCCTGCTCCGTTGGCTGACGACAAAGTGAAAGGAACGAACGGGCAGAAAGGACCAAACGAGCCGAAAGAACCGAGAGTCGACACAGCTATCGTGCGAATAATCAATCGGGAAAACATCTTCCGCCAATTTCTCATGGCTCTAAAAACCCGTGGCGTCTGCGGAGGTGCCGGAGGCACCGACTTGGGCAGAGCCGCCCACGCTGGAGGTCTGCGGGAAGGTGCGGTTAAAAAGCAAGATCCGACAAGGAATTCCACCATTTGAAATGGCGAACTGACGAACGGAATGGGCTTCCTGGCCCTGCCGTTGTCGATCAGCGGGCGGAATGCCGCGCAAAAACGACGGAACTTCTTTCTCTGGCAACCAGACGGCCAAGCGCCGGGGATTCATTCGTTCGACGAACGGCCACCACTCCCTCCGCCAGCTTTCTTTGGCCGGTTGGGCGAGGCGTTCCCCATAGGGAGGGTTGGCCGCGATCCAAAGTTCGCGCTCCTCCTCGAGTCCCAATTCATTTCGATTCGCCACCTTGGCAAAGTCCCCAATGCGCTGGAAGAATCCCGTGGTCGACAGATTTTCTTTTAAGATCGCGGCCAAGTTCACATCCTTGTCGATCGCGGCCCCCCGCTGAAAAGTGGAGAAATCGAGGCGGTGATTGGCCCACTGCTGTGGACCGCGAAGAAGTTTGGGGCAATTGGCGAAATCAGAAAACAAAAAATCCCGTTCCATTTGCGGTCGGTAAAGATCAAACGCCTCGCGCAACAGGGTACCACTTCCAGCCATGGGATCAAGAATCTGCACTTCGCGCAGCTTGGAGACAGGTGCGTCCTCCGCCAATAATCGCCATGTCAGCGCCGCCAGCGTTTCACGCAGCGGCGCCGGGCCGCTTTTTTTACGATAGCCCCGCTGATGAAGGTGCGCGCCGCTCGTGTCCACGCTCACCGTCCAATCGTCCCGCCAACCGCGCACCAAAACCGTCCGCGACGATGAATCAGACACCGAATCCGGCACCGGATCCGCCACTGGCCAAATTTCACCGCAAAGACGGCGAATCAGCTTTTCATTGCTGATCCGGCACGAACCCGCCTCCACTTTTAAGCGAAAATCGCGATCGCCCCAATAAGGACGAAAATCAATTCCCTGCAACCGCGCCCGCAAGCGCGGCAAACTCAAAGCTTGGAAATTCCCGACACGGAGAAGAACCCGATGGGCCAATTTCAGCCAATAATTCAATTGCAAAGTCGCGATGTAAGAAGTCTTTACGTGGACCCCCCCTTGAACGGGGCGGGTCTCCCAGACCTCCGTAATAAAGCGGGCCTCGGGATTCATCAGCAGCGGCCGAACCTCTGAAATTTCCCGCAGAAGTTCCCGTTCCACCTGGAGTGGACAGCTGACAAAGGCTTCAACCGAATCTGAGGGTTTCATCGCGTTGATGCAGGTAAATGGCCGCCGCCAAAAAAGCGACGGCATAAATGGCCTGGCCCCACATCCATCTCTCTTTGACTTCCTGGCCAAGCACCACCGACCACACGATTTCCCCATAGAATCGGGTCGGAAGCTTTTCTGAAATTTGCCGGACCGATTCTGACAATCCGTTCGGCGGGATCCACAGGCCACCGGCGAAGGAAAACGGCAGGTAGATCAGGTTCGCCACCGGAACGGCCGAGCGGGGAGTCGTCAAGTAACCAAGCACCAAACCCAAAGCCGCAAAGGGAATGCCAGCTAAAAAAACCGCCGTCAAAAAATATATCCACCGCTCCGCCGACATGGAGATATCGGTTGTCGCCAGGGCGGTGGCAATCACACAGCCCACCGACAAGACAGCCAGAAAGAAGCTTGAAAATAGACGCGTGAACATAAAGATCGTGGCTGGCACCGGCAAAGTGCGCAAATAGACATTCCAGCTGCTGGCCCGCTCCTGAGCAACCCCCACCGTCATTTGAAAAAGAACGACACCCAAAACGCCGAAAGCCGCGAAAGAGCCCATCAGAAAGCGGGCGGAATTTTCATCCTTCACGTTGGGAACGCCGAAAAACCAAAAAAACATGGCGGGGAAAAGCAAAGTCGTCACCACATAGGTCGGTTGGCGAAGGGTTTCAGTTAGCGTCATCGCGCACAGGCGAAAAAATAAAATCACCATTTAACCCACTCCCCCCGGCTGCGTGGGCGGCGCCCGCGTGGGCGGCGGAGACGCCACGGACGTCATTAAAGCTTCTGGCGAAGGGCGAGTCGGCCCCTCCTGCACACCCGTGGCGGCTTCGCCGCCCACGCTCCGGCGCCGAAAATGAAGAAAAGCCTCTTCGAGTGAAGCGGAGCTCACATGCAGGTTCTGAAAAGGCACGTTGTTGTGAACCAGCTGTCTCACCGTTTCATCGGCGTCGGCGACGATCAAAACACAGGATTGATCATCGCGTTGCAAGGAAAGATGATTGATTCCCACCAACTCAAAACCCTTGGGCAAATCGAAGGCCAACTTTTGAAAATCAACGAATGATTTGATTTGGCGAACGCTTCCCTCGAACAACTTTTGACCAAGATCAATAACGATCACCCGATCGCCCAACTTGTCCAGTTCATCCAAATAGTGGGTGGTGAGAACGATGGTCGTGCCTTTCTCGCGCTCCTGTTGAACAACCTCCCACAGGACATAGCGGGATTCCACATCCAGACCCGTCGTCGGCTCGTCGAGCAAGATCAGTTCGGGCGCTCCCGCCAAGGCACAGGCCAGACCCAGGCGGCGCTTTTCACCGCCGGAGAGAACGCTTGTCCGGCGCTCCGCGATCTTCTGCAAACTCAAGCGTTGCAGCAGCTCGGCTTCCCGCCCTCTCCCATGAGCCCAACAAACCATGCGAAGAACCTCACGGACGTTGAGGTGGCTTGGAAAATCCAAATCCTGCGGCGTGACCCCGAGTTTTCGTTTTGCCTCCAGGGACTGTGGACTGCGGCCAAAGAGACTGACTTTCCCCTGACTGGGATGGCGAATGCCCTGAAGCAAATTGAGGCTGGTGCTCTTGCCGGCTCCGTTGGGTCCCAAAAATCCAAGGATTTCACCGCGATGAATTTGAAACGACAAATCGGTCACGGCTTTCACACGCCCAAAGGTTTTGCTCACACTCTGAAATTCCGCGACAACTTCGTTCATTTCTTCGCTCGTTCGTTTCTCGTTCTCTTCCTTGCTCGCTTCTTTGCTCGCTTCTTCGTTCGTTTTTTTCTTAGTTCGTTTCTTTCATCTGATAAGACTTTAGGGAATCGATCGGCCGAAAAAGCGGTGATAGCACAAAATGAGCAGCAAAATGATCGCCGTCAAGATCAAACCGAGACCGTAAGCCATTCTAATTCCATAGAGATCAGAAATCCAACCGACGGCCCCATGCATTGATACGACGGCGAACCCGGACAAGGCGAGCGCCAAAGACGTCGCCCGATCGACGTTCTTGTGGAACAAGTAACTCATGCCGGTCAAAATCAAAGGATAAAATGGCGCCAGCGTCAGTCCCGCCAAACAAAGAAGTTCAGGCGCCCAGCTCACTCCGCCGAAGATCAACACCGCCGTCAATATCAGGCAAACGATCAGCTGAAATCGCAACGAAACACCAGGTCGAACAAAGCTAAAGACCACACGACCAAAAAAAAGTCCGCCAAAAAAAACCAACACCCAAAAGCTCGAGTCACGCAAATCAAGGCCCCGCACCTCCCGCATCAAAACGGCCAAGCGGGAAGAGAGCAGAAGCTCCAAAGCGAGGTAGAGAGCCACGATCAGGGCCATGTACCAAGCTTCCCGCCGCGAGTAACGTGCATTCGTCAGATGCGGAGGCTCCTCAATGGGCAGAACGCCGCCGCGCGACCGGCCCCAGACCACCAGCAGAACCGCGAACAGACCATCAAGCAGGCATGTGACGAGAAAGCTCCAACGCCAGGTGAGGCCCAAGAGCGACAAAGCGATCACCAGACCCGGCGCCAAAACCGATGAAGCTCCATAGCAGGCATGAAGTCCATTTTGAATTTGCGGACGGCGATGGGCCGGCGTACTGGCGACAACAATCAGGTTTTGCAATACGGCAAGGCCGCCCATAGCCACTCCAAGCAACACGGCGAACATCAGAACGAGACGGTAACTGGAGCTGACAAAGTAACCCCATTGGGAAACAGCCAGCAGAGAGGTGAACAATAACAAAGCCAGACCCTTGTCCGTCCGCCTCACCACCCAGGGCACAAGCAAGGCTCCGCTCGCCGTCAAAAGCGAAGTCACCGCAAAAAACAACGATCCCCGCGAATGGCTCAGCTGAAACTCCGCCAGGATTTCAGGAAAGATCGGGCCCCGAATGTTGTCGGAAAGTCCGAAAAGAAACAGGTTGATACAAGCTATCACCACCCAATGCCAGTTCACCTTCGTGGCCACGGTCATCGCGGGGGCACCGCGGCCTGATTTTTCTTGGCCATCGAACTTTTTAAAACTTCAATCACTTTGGCGATATCGACCACGGTAAAAACCCTGTCACCTTCGGGCCCTGACCTCAAGCAAGTGGCGGAGGGGACTTTCACCTGTTCCGCCACCAAACAAGGATAGTATGAATCCACGCTCAGATATAATTCCTTAAAATACCTTTCGTAAGCCCAGTCACCCACCTTTTTCTCCACCTGAATGAGTTCATCCAAAAATCTATAAACTCTGGCCTGCGAATCCTTAATTTCAGTCCAGTTCAGCACGAGGTCGTGGGGACTGTTGTCGTAAGCTTGAAAGAGTGATTCCAAGTAATAGACGATGGTTGAAAAAATACGAATCTCCCCATAGCTCATCGAGCCCTCGGGTTTCGGCCGCCCCGCCTCGCTGGGGTCCTCAGCAATCCTCCACAGAATCGACAGCAAATCTTCCGTTGGGCTGGATTCCGCTATTTTTTTCGCCGCCTTATAATCACCGAAATATTTGCTCCATTCCATCCCGACAAATCCGTAATCGTGCCCTTTGGCCATTTGGGCAAGCGCAGCCTTCGCTTGCTCGATCGCCTGCAGATCCGCCGCCCGCTTTTGGTTCGCCATTGCAAACTTCTTCACCATTTCCGGCAGCGTGGAAAAATATCTTCCAAACAGCGTCCTCACCCTCTCTTTGGTCTCCGCTTGCTTTAAATATTGGCGGCCAAAGGAGTCCCTTTGCTCTCCGGCAATGGTCAAACCGGCCGCCTGCGCTTCATCGTAAATAGCGAGGGCCGTTCGTCGGCCCCCCGACAAAAGCAAATTCATCGACTCGTAGACTTCAATAAAGTTCAAGTCACCCTTGCCTCTGCCGTGAGGAGTAAAAAAACTAGCTTCTTTAAAGGACTTGCGGGCCGGGTCTTTGGCGTCGGGATTGAGGAACTGAAAGCGGCGCCCGAAGGCGCGGAATTCTTGTTCCAAGAG
>PSRN01000036.1 GCA_003176075.1 Bdellovibrio sp. | reverse complement strand
CCTCGCCACAAGCCAGAACACCGCTCGCGGTTTCCAAGACCTGAATACCAAGCTCGCGAAGCTTGGTGATCGACCCTTTGGTTACCGGATGAAGATACATTGCCGTATTCATCGCGGGAGCGATCATAAACGGCTTGGTGAAATCGTGGGCCAAAAACATCGTCGTCAACAGATCATCTCCCACGCCATTCGCCGCCCGGTTGATAAAATGCGCCGAGGCGGGCGCCACGATGATCAAGTCCGCCCACCTGACCAATTGAATATGCTCCATCGCGCGTCCCGATTCCCAAAGATCTTTGGCCACCGGGCGGCCGGAAAGCCCTTCGAGCGTTGCTTCTCCGACAAAGCGCAGGGCCGCGGCCGAGGCGGCCACCTGGACCGTTGCCCCGGATTGCACGATCTTCGATAGCAGCGCGCAAGCCTTAAAAGCCGCGATGGAGCCAGTCATCATGAAAAGAATCTTCTTTCCCGCCACTTCAGGCGAAAGCGAAGCTTCAACTTTTGACGAAGCTTCAATTTTTGACGACGCTTCGCTTTTTGACGAAGTTTCAAATTTTGACATTGTCGATTAACCTCACTTCCCCGAGCCATGCGGCGGCCAGGCGCCGTCCTTCGAAATCTTCGACGTAGTCGACGCGAAAGCCAGCCTCCCCGAGACGGACCGCCGCCTCAGCAGCGGTGTTTGACTCGCGCAGAGCGCGAACCAGGAAAGCCGCTTGCTTTCGCTCCTCCGCGGTCAAGCGAACATTGCGGGAGCTCATCGCCAAGCCATCGCTTTCACGAACCGTGGGTACGGGAATTATCTCCACTTCCAAAAAAAATGCCGCCGCCATTTGTTTCACAAGAAGAAGCTGTTGGTAATCCTTTTCGCCAAAGTAAGCCCGCGCCGGCTTTACCACTTGCAGGAGTTTCATCACCACCGTCAGCACGCCGATGAAATGGCCTGGCCGAAAAGCTCCACAAAAACGTGAACTTAATTTTTCCTCGCAAACACGAAAGTTGAAAACACCCGTGGCGGCTCCGCCGCCCACGCTGTCGTGGTAAAGCTCGTCCCGGCTGGGCGTCCAAACAAGATCGACGCCCTCGCGACGGGCGAGGCTCAGGTCACTGTCCAAAGTTCGCGGATATTTCTCAAGGTCCTTGGGGTCATTGAACTGCGTCGGATTGACGAAAATGCTTAAGACCACCCGGTCATTTTCCTTACGGGCGCGGCGAAGAAGCTCGGCGTGCCCCTCATGCAGCGCCCCCATGGTGGGAACGAAACCGACCGACCCATTTTGCTCCCTTCGCCAGTTCTTTATTTCCGACGCCTTCGACGCATTCACTGAAAAGACTCCTCGCCATTGGGAAATTGCGAGCTCTTCACGTCCCTGACGTACTTTCCGAGGGCCTCACGGACAAGATCGGCGCCGCTCAAATACCGGCGAACAAATTTGGGTTTCATCTCCGTTTGCAGTCCGAGAAAATCATGCCACACCAAAATCTGACCGTCCGTACCAGCGCCCGCCCCGATGCCAATCGTGGGAATTTTGAGGGCTTGGGAAATGTCCTTTGCAAGCTCGGCTGGGACGCATTCCAGAACAACCGAAAAACATCCCGCTTTTTCAAGGTCAAGGCATTCGACATGCAACCGCTCGGCTTCTTCGGCGCCCCGCCCTTGCACCCGGTAGCCTCCCAGCTGATGCACCGATTGCGGCGTAAGCCCCAAATGACCCATCACCGGAATCCCCGAGTCCACCAAGTGACGAATGAGCTCCAGATTGCCGCGAGCGCCCTCCAGTTTCACGGCGTGGGCGCCAGCTTTCATAAGTTCCCCCGCCGCCACAACATTGGAACGAAGATCCAAACGATAACTGAGAAAAGGCAAATCGCCGACGATGAACTTGTTTTTCGAGCGCGAGGCCACGGCCCGCACATGGCGGGCGATCAACTCGGTCGAAGCGTTCAGGGTGGTATCGTCACCGTACATGACCATGGCGACCGAATCGCCGACCAGCACGGCATCCACTTCGGTTTGTTCAACGATGACCGCCGCCCAAGATTCGTAGCAGGTGATCATTGCGATTTTTTCATGCTTTTCTTTTTTCTCCAAAAAATGGTGAACTTTCATTTTCAGTCCTTTCTTCTCTTCAGTGCGATTTCTTTCCACCCTTCTCTCCACCCTTCTTTCCGGGAACCATCGCTGGATGAGACTGCGGAGGTGCCGACTTGGGACCTGCGGAGGTGCCGAAGGCACCGACTTGGAAAAACAAATTTTGAAAAGCACGATAGATATCAGCGAATGGATCTCCGTCAAGGGCCGCAAGATTTTTGGCTTGCGTTTCAAGATCACGGCGAACCAGGGGCCCGGTCAGAGCCTGATCGGGAAATGAAAAAACATTCGCGACCACCTGCTGAGCAAATGGTTTAGCGAGCCCCGGCGATAAATTCCAGTCACGGAATTCCTCAATCAGTTTCCTCCACAGAATCGTGGTGAAATTGCCGCTGAGGACACACAGCGCATGGTAGCGGGCCTTGTGGGACACTGGAATCCGAACACAGGGATTGGAAAGGCCGGGCAAAGCCTGCGCCAAGGTGAAATGGCTGGTCGTCACAAAAGGGATCAAAACATACTGGTCCAAGGTGTAAAGCTGAGGCCCGAAGGTCATCAAAGGGTGAAAGGACTCCATGCCGGAAATTTCCAGGGCTCCCGAACAGTGGATCCACATCGCCTCTGGCGCCAAGCCATGATACTGATGGAAAAAATCTTCAAGCACCGTATCTGACAAGAGCACCAAGACCCGACCGGCGCGTGAAAGCGAATCACGCAGGTCCCCGACCGAATTCTCGCGGCGGTTCCACGTTTCAAAAGACATGCGCATGCGCTTAAAATATTCACAGAGATGTCGGGCCACACGACCGTTGCCAACCACAAGAAGATGATCGTTCAAGGAACTCGAAAAAACCTTCATTGCAAACCTCGCGGTACCTGTCATTTGCGGATCAAGTCCTTTGGTTTTCCGCTATTGTACTTGAATTTCCAAAAAGGTGCCAGGGCCAAAAAAAGGTGCCAAGCCCGGACGCGGCTCGCCATAGAAGACCGTTTGCCAAAGTTTGCGTTCACACCTGGCCCTATGATAGGCGTTCACTCGTTTCTTTCGTTGGAGCCTCATTTTCATGTCAATAATTTCTTTAAAGAACCTTTTCTGGCTCTTATCTTTTGGCTTTGTCGCCGCCATTTTAGTTTGGATCCTGGCATTCAATATCCAACCCCGCACCATCAACAAAATCAAACTCAGCCCGTTTGCAACACCCCTCGTGGCGGCCAACTCCATCCAGCTGAGGCTCCAGGAAGAGCTTCGCCAGTCCCCTGTGTGGTTGTGGGGACTCCTTCCCGAGGAGGAATTCGAAGTGAAGGTTTTGTTTGAGTTCCTCACTCGGCCCGCCGGCAACATCCCGCCCTTCGATGAGCTGTGGCTCGACGAGGAGCTTCAGCTCAAAGGGTTGGTATCCTCAGTGAGCAATGGAAAGTCGGCGCCTCAGGTTCCCCAGGTCCGCATCCTGCATCTGCGCGACTCCATCCAACAGCTGGCGCAGGAGTTGGCTCAGAAGTTGGCTCAGAAACCCCGACGCGTTCTTATTGTCACGGCCACGCCTTTCGCCGCAACCTTCCTCAATGGCAGTCCAGCCTGGGTTCTCGCTCAGGAGAAAGACCTTAACTTCAAATCGCTATTGCTGGCGAATTTCCCGAGACGTCGCGGTGACGAAGAGAAAATCGAACTCCCCTGCCGCCTTCCACCTCGGGACGAGACTGGGACCGGCGAACTGGGTTGCCGAATTCAACAAAAGGCCCGGAGTCTCTACCGTCACCGCATGACTTCAGGGGATATCGTCGGGGTGATGGACCAAATTTCCAGTCGCGATTTTCTATTCCTTCTTACCAAGGAACCGCCCACCGACGGTGCGAATTGAGGATATGCGTATCCCTAAGTTCGCTGGTAAACTGTTTTCCCGACCCGCTCGATATGATCAACCAAGTCTTTATTTTCGATTTGATGGAGAATCGAGACGTCAAAGGTGTAGGGAAGCAACAGATCATCGAGATCGTTGCGAATCTTGTTGAGTGTTTCGAGATTTAATCCAGCTCCTTCAAGCACCACGTCGATGTCAGAACCTGGCTTATGTTTTCCCATCGCTCTAGAACCGTACAACAGGGCGGTTTCGACCTCTGGATATTGCCGCAGAGTCGATTGAATCTTGTCGATTGTCTCGGCGCTGAGCCCACTGAAGGCGAAAGGAGCTGTCTTGCCTGTCGTGCTTGTCATGCTTGGGTTGTTTTCGATGTTTTCGATATTTTCGAAAGTTTTTGCGCGAGTTTTTGAAATAACGGAACGTATTGTTTTCGAATTGCTCGGACGACTTCTTGGGCGCTCGCTTCATTGTGGGTGTGGGCCGTTTGAATTCGGCTTTGGATCATGGCCATCCAGGTTTCTCCATTTTCAATCAAGCCGCGCTTGAAAGCCAACCTAAATGCGTCACGACTGCCTTGCAGTCCAACTTCGCCTTGAGATTCATAAAAATCCTTTATTGTGTTCCACGAAAGTTCAAACGTGTATTCAAATGCTTTAATGAAACCTTGCTCTTCAAGTTTTGATAACTCACCTTTCTGTTGAAATTCAACGAGCTGATTCAATGCCTTCTTGAAGTTGGTGAACCTTTGTTTCCAGCGAATATCAGGTGATTTTGTTTTTCCGTTCATTCAGGACCAAACTAATAGTTAAATCAAAGGAAGTCACTTCAAAGAAAGTCACTTGCGATTCAACAGGCGATATCTTGCAAATCCCAATTGCTTGCACGCCCTAATACAAATCCGCGCAAGCAAGCTTCGCCGAATCGGTGGGGTCGTGAAGCACGACCGACTGGGCTTCGGGCCGCGCAATGTGATCGTAAGGCGGCGCCGAATAAGTCACGGCGCCCATCGCGTCGGTTTGCAGATGGAGCCACATTTCATTTGCTTCCACTGAAGCCGCATTGGCTGGATCAATCTTGTAGTGGCCTCCACCGTCGCCGTCCCGGCAAGGCAGGGCATGGACGTGAGCCACATAAGCGGTGCTGGCCTTGAGGTTGGCCAGAGTCACCGAGATCTTAGTCTTACCATCGAGAGTGCGCTCCATCTGAGCCGTGCCGGTGATGGGCGGCAAAGCTGCGGTGATTTGTCTCGTCAAGCCGGTTTCGGTATCGACGAAACCGGCGGGACTTGCGAGATCCAAACAAGCCAGGCGAGTCGCCGTGTTCACCGGGTCGTGGATCACCAGAGCCAAAGCATCGGCCCTGGCCACATGGCCGTCGACAAGCGTGTCGACGAAGGCGTTGCCATTGGCGTTTGTGGTCAACGTGGGCCAAATTTCATTGGCTGTGGAGGCGACCATTTCGGTCACCGCCGCGTTCAACTTGTAATGGGTGCCACCTTCCGCAGTGGCGCAATTCGAATTGTGCACATGAGTGGGATAGGTCGTGTTGGGAGTCAATCCTGACACGGAAAAACGAACATGAGTCTGCCCTCTTCCGTTGGCATTGCGAACGATCAAGCCATTACCGGAAATATGAAGATTGGCTGTTGTTCCTCCCGTCAGAAGACCCCAAGTCCCACCTTTGACGCTGGCTTTTCGCTCGGGACCGAAATCCACGCAGGCCAGCCGGTTCGCCGTGTTGGCCGGATCGTGAATGACTATGGACTGAGCTTCCGAGCTAGCGAATGGCTTTTCAGCCGCTGGCAATGGCGAAAATCCCTGGCCGGTGGCGTCGGTCATGAAGCTAAACCAAATCTCATTGGTGTCGGTCGCGGTCGCAACCGCCGGATCAATCTTGTAGTGACCACCAGCCGCGTCGACTGAACAAGGGAGATTGTGGACATGCGCGGCCGTGTAAGCGGTGTTCGGGAGCAATCCTTTAATCTGAAAATAGGTCTCGGTCGATTCTCCCGTGCGAACGATCATCGCACGGCCGGCAATCGTCAAGCCCGCTGTTTTACCGGCATCGGTCACCATGAATTCACCGACGCCAACTTGGACGTAAGGGGAACCCTTTACATTGGTGGAATCGGCGGCAATTTGAGAGGAGGATTCAAAGGGTAAAATCTTGAAAGCTTGCCCACAACATTGGAATAAAATGATTATTCCGGCAAGTGCCAGCCCCCTTGCAAGGACGTGTAGAATTGCTTTAATTAATTCAATTAGTTTAATTGGTTTCATGAGTTCATTATCGTCTGCCCGGGGCCAACTCGTTAGTAAAACTGGCTAAGGTTAGTGCAATCTTCACACTAGATTTACAGCCCTGCTGTCCACGTCATTTGCACATTCTGGAATTGTGTTGTCTGGACGGGTAGTTTCTCAATCTGAGAGTCTCTCTTCGAGATGCGCGCCTCATCTCAAACTGTACCTTCATGCGCCAGTTCATGCGCTAGTTCATGCGCCAGCGGACGCCGGGGGGCACGAAAATAAGTCCGCGGTGAGAGTTCCAGCAAATCGCCAAGCTTGGCCATATAGACGCAAGCAAAACGATCGACCTGATGAGCGAAATAGCTTTCTTCGTTCCCCGAGCGCATCAGCTGTCCCCAATAATGGTTGTACATATTTTGCTGTTGCCGGATCAAAAGACTGATCTGACCGTCGATTTCTGAAATCTGATGCTGCAATTCCTCGATTCTTTTTTCATCGACCCCGTGGCCGGTCTCGGATTTTTGCGTCATCAGCACAGTCAGCTCTTCTTCGAGCGGCTCCTTTGTGCGCATATGGCAATCGATATCGACGTTCAAGGGTTCCGCCAAGTGATTTTGCCCGACCTCGCGGCTGAGCTCTTCGATCACCATCGCCGTCCGCCAGCCGCAGTCTTTCTTCAAACGCAGGATATCTCCGTAAATGTGATCCCCGATGTAAAGAATCTCGTCCCCCATGACGTGAAAATCCTTGGTGAAAGAGTTGGCGCTTCCCCCTTGGTACACGCCCGGACCCAGCCGATCGTAATAGTTGACCATGGTACCATCCCCCGGGTTAACCTTGAGATACTTTAAGTTGTCGTAAAAATACCTTGGCTTTTGCGCGCTGGTGATGACCACCTCGAACACCTCAAGCCAGCTCTTATGATCCTTCAAGAAAGGGTCAATCGCGTAATCAAGAAGAAGTTTGGTGTAGGTGTAATCCGAATTGGTGACGATGAAAATTTTCTTGCCGTGTTTCTTGAATTTTTCCAAACCGGCCACCACCGATGGGTCCTTGATCACATACCGGTCCAAATCCACCTTGACCGCTTCCTTGAGTGAGCCGTCGCGGTGAGCTTCATCCAAAACGTCAAGAACGTCGTCGGCAATGACGGCGAATTCCGGAAAAGCGAGACCGCTGTTCCCTTCCTTGAGTTCGACGATTTGCATGAATAAGATGGCCAGGCTCAAGGAAAAGGCCGTGTCCACGGCAAGATAATCGGCGTCCGCCAGGTCAATATAAGTCGACTTGTAAGTCTTTTGTTGAGTTTTGAAATCAATGGACTTCAGGCCGTGATAACTGGCGCGGATGGCGGAGTGGCGGTTCAGCTTAAGGACATTGCCGCGGGTCTTATCAATGACGAGTCCGCGAATCGCCAAATCCTCATGAAACTCGAGGCCGCGAACAATTTCAGGATAGCCACGGCGAACCAGTTTCTCCTTCATGTACAGATGCGAAAGGCGTTCAAATTCAGGAGTCCGGTAACGGATCAACGTGTGATCCATATCCAGTCCAAGAAATTTGATTCGCTTTAAGTTGAGCGTTCGATTGACATAGACCTTTGGGATCATGGGTGCTCCCTCCGCCATGAATTCTCACTCGATAACGCGGAGGCGCGCAACGGAAAACAGAAAGGCAACAACGCCACTTTGTGCTTTAATCAGCCGTGGCCCGCAAAAGTCAGCAAAAAAAGAAGGCGCTCCTTTCTCGTTGACCCCCAAGTTATTCATTTCTACAAATTATTAGCGGAGGTGACCGATGGCGCAAGTGCCTGATGATCTCAGCAATCAAAGCAACCCCTGCGGCTTGGATGGAATTGAGTTCGTCGAATTCGCGGCTCCCCAGCCGGGCCAGCTGGAAAAACTTTTCACCAGCTATGGCTTCGCCAAGATCGCCACAAGGACTGTTGGTCCCGGTGGGACCATCGATCTTTTCCGCCAAGGAGAGATCAATTTCATCGCCAACGGCGATCCGAACTCCTTCGCCCGGAAATTCTGCAAGCAGCATGGGCCTTGCATCAACGCCATGGGTTTTCGGGTCAAAGACAGCGTGAAGGCTTTTCGTGCCGCCACCTCGCGCGGGGCGCGTGGATACGTGGGCCCCGACGCCGAACGGGGGGCCACTCCCTTTCCCGCGGTTTATGGGATAGGAGATTCCTTGATGTACTTCATTGACGAAAGAGACAGGGCCAAACTTTACCCGGAGATTTTTCAACTCCGCGATCCGGCGCTGGCACCGAAGGGTTTTGGTTTTCAAGCCGTCGATCATCTGACCAACAATGTGCCGGTGGGCGAGCTGCAAAAGTGGTGTGATTTCTACCATGAGGTATTCAATTTCCGCGAGACCAGATATTTCGACATCCGCGGCAAACAAACCGGCCTTATTTCGAAAGTCATGCGCTCCCCCTGCAATAAGTTTTCCATTCCGATCAATGAACCCACCGACAAAAAATCGCAGATTCAAGAGTACCTTGAAGAGTACAAGGGACCCGGCATCCAACACCTGGCGCTTTTGACTGAGGACATTCTCGGCACCCTGAAATTCCTCCGGCAGGGCCGGCAGGAGTTTCTTGCGCCACCGCCGGCGACTTACTACAAGATGCTTCGTGACCGTCTGCCGATGGTTTCGGAAGCCGTTGAAAAGTTGCAAGAGCAAGGCATCCTGGTGGACGGCGACGACAAAGGATATCTTTTGCAGATTTTCAGCAAGAACTTGATGGGTCCGATCTTTTTTGAAGTCATTCAGAGAAAAAATCACTGGGGCTTCGGCGAAGGGAATTTTCAGGCGCTGTTTGATTCCATTGAAGCCGATCAAAAAATGCGCGGGGTTCTTTGATGTTCCAATATTCACAGGGTCAACACACCACTCAAGGCCACAAGGGAATACCCTCCGGTTGTTACGAGGAGGAACAAGGCCGCTCGGGTTTTTATGGACCGGTCTCTCATTTGATCAAACCGGCGCCCTCGACCCGTTGGGTGAATATTGAAGGTCCTTTGCGCCCCCACCTTTTTGATCTTATGAGGATGCCGCAAAAGTGGGGACATTGGCAGCGGCTCCTCTTCAACGCCGACGTCGGCCTCCACAATTATTGGATTCACAAAACACCCATGGCGCCTTCGCCGCCCACGCCGACTTCTCCCCTGACCCATGCATTCCGCAATGCCGACGGCGATACTTTATACTTTTGTCATCGCGGCGCCGGCGAGATTCTGACGGAGTATGGACTCTTGTCCTTTCGCAAGGGCTCCTACATTTTAGTGCCAAAGTGCGTGACCCATAGCTTCGACTGCTCGTCGGAGGATTGCCAATTCTTCGTCATCGAATCCCGCACCGGCGCCTTTCGGCAACCTGATCGTGGAATGGCCGGACGAAACGCTTTTTACGACCCAGCGGCTTTTGGGCGGCCCGACCTGGAGGCGTTGCACGCTTGGAGAGCTTCAAAGTCCATCAAGGTGTTAAACATTTTAGTGAAGCGCGACGACCGACTGACCCATTTCACCTATGCGGATTGCGTTTATGATACCCTGGGATGGAAAGGCGACTTTTTCCCTGTCACCCTTCACGTGGATGACCTGATGCCGCTGTTGAGCGCGCGGGTCCATCTGCCGCCATCCGCTCACACCACTTTTGTCAGCCAGGGTTTTGTCGTTTGCACTTTTCTGCCCCGGCCTTTGGAAACCGACGCGGACGCATTGAAGGTTCCCTTCTACCATCAAAATATCGATTATGACGAAGTTCTCTTTTATCATCATGGTAGTTTCTTTAGCCGCGACAACGTTCACGCCGGCATGATGAGCTTTCATCCGGCGGGGTTTCCCCATGGCCCCCATCCCCAGGCCGTCCAAAACATCGCCAGCAAAACCCACACCGACGAATACGCCGTGATGGTGGACTCACGGCAAGGCCTGCAAGTTGATTCTGAAGCGAGCAAGGTGGAAGTTCCGGAATATTGGGAAAGTTGGCGTGGACCTGGTACTCATGGATCAGGTACTTAAGCTTTTCCTTGGGGAGGCGATTGAAACTCCCCGCCCAGGCCAAGTTCTGACCGACATCGAAGCCATGAAGCTCGCCCTGGCTGAGGCCTGGAAAGGCGTCGGCCGAGTGAGTCCCAATCCACCGGTGGGATGCGTGATTTTGTCTTCTAAGAATGAGTTCCTGGCTCAGGGCCACCACTCCAGGCCCGGCGGTCCTCATGCTGAAATTGCAGCGTTGGCGCATTTGGCAGGCGTGCCTGAATTGGAGCGCCAACGGGATGGCTGGGACCTCTCGCCGCTTGATTCCCGTGGCGGAGGTGAGAAATTGCAGGGCGCCCGTATGTTTGTCACCCTTGAACCCTGCGCCCATGCCGGGAAAACGCCGTCCTGCGCCCGAACCCTGGCCAGTCTTCCCATCGCCGAAGTTGTCTTTGGAATGATCGACCCGTTTCCCGCGGTCAGCGGTCGGGGGCGCGATATTTTGGAGAGGGCGGGGAAACGTTGCACTCTTTTTGCCGAACATTCTTCCGACGCACAAATGTTAGTGCAGGAGCTGAACGAACTCTGCGAACAATTTTTGGTCAATGTGCGGTTCAGCCGGCCCTTTATCACCTTGAAGGTCGCCTGCTCCCTCGATGGCGTTTTCACCCTGCGCACCGGGGAAAGTCAGTGGATTACCGGCGAACAGTCACGGGCCTTCGCGCAGTTTTTTCGCGGCTCCCACGACGCCATTTTGGTGGGAAGGGCGACAGTGGGGAAAGACAATCCCTCGCTGACCATTCGTCATCCGCAATTTGCAAACGTGCAAAAGAAAATTGTCGTCGTCGATACACACGGCGTCCTGTTGGAGCGCGAAGACCTTAAATTGTTTAAACTTCACCGGGCGGAAAACCTCATTTGGGCGGTCGGCGAAAAGTGGGACGGCCGCCCCCGTGTTCCAGTGGAAATTGTACGCGTCCCCGCGGATGCGCGGGGTCTTTCATTGCGGGTTCTGCATGATTGCTTGTGGCAAAGGGGAATCCGTTCGCTCTTTATTGAGGCGGGAGGAAAGACCCTTTCAGCTCACTTGGCCGCCGAAGTCGCCGACCGTCTGTTGATGTTTCAGTCGCCGCTGATTCTAGGTTCCCGATCCGGCCGCGTGTGGAGCGAGGGCTTCGGCGTGCAGCGATTGTCCGAAGCCCTGCGTTTGAAAGGTCTGCGGCGCATGTCGCTGGGGAATGATCTCGTCGTCACCGGTCGGATTGCCTACGCGGAGGATGTGGAAATTGATTAGGGATTTCTGATGAGGGCCGGTGGACGCCGGAGCACGAGATTGAACGAAGCGAGCGATTCGTAGGCGTCTGCTTCTTAAGAAGACCGTCTACCAGAGCTTCAAGAGTCGTATTCGCCGCCTTATCGAGGCGATCCGCGATTGTCAGCATCGGCTGAAACCTCAAACATCCTCCATTTATCGTTAACGAGAACAACCAATTGGACGCATTATGGTGGCCGCGTCGGCGATTTCAAAATATGAAAAATAAACAGGATAACAAACTCACTGGCAGGGTTGGAAAGAATTCGGAGGATTAGCTTGCTTTTCTCCGCTGATTACCGAATGAGAAATTCATGTTTCACGTTTTGGAGCCAGCGCAACACTTCTTTTCTTAATTCGTGGCAGAAATTAATTAATTCCTCAACTTCGTCCTCGCTAATGTTTCCGGCAAGGTCGTACTCTGTTTCATTTCTTTTCTTGCGACAAGAATCAAGATAGTCAGCATTCGACTTGTGCTTATCTCCCAGTATCAAAGGCAGAGCTTGCAATGTTCGATAGTGGGCTAGGTTTTTCTCTGGGCGATATCCAGATGCGTGGAGCAAAATTGTGCAAAGCTTTAAGGCTGCGTTGTAGGCAATACCAAATTTCCAATATCTGATAGTTCCTTTGTGGAAGCGTCCTTGATATCGCGTTCAATAATGGAGAGAAGGTTTTTGATCTCTTCTTTGCTTGGCCTATGGGTCTTCAGCCAGCCATTTTTTGCCCAGTCAGCTAAGGACACTTTCATCTCCGACTAAAAAAACTTTTTTATCATTCAGGACACTTGTTATAAAGTGGTCCTTCTTTTTGATTTTCTCCCTCCAGGAATTCAAAGAGTAAACATGAGGATTGATCTCGCGCCCAACCCGCTCGGTAATCTCCTTGAAGGCGGTGGATAAGGACCGAAGCCCGATCGAGCCGATGACAATTAAATCAATATCACTGTGCGCTTTCATTTCGCTCTTTGCGAAGGATCCAAAGACAAAGGCACACTCAATTCCCTTTTGCTTTGAAAGCGCATCTTTGATTTGAACCGTCACACCCGTAGTTTTCCCGACAAGGCCGCAGATTTCCTTGTAAAGAGGGTGCTCTGTATTTGCCCTGTAGTAAAGCCGATTGCCGTCCCTATTTGCGAGAACAAGATCGAGCTGTTTCAGATGTGCCATTTCTTTTTGAATTGTCCCAATGGACAGTCTAGAGTTACGCTGCAGACCGCGAAGATGAATGGTGGCTTGATCACCTGTAAAAAGAAGCCGAAAAATCTCAGCGCGAACTTGACTAGAAAGGATCCCGGCGAGAAGAGTCATATGTTCGCTTATAGCATACAATTGTATGTCTTTAGCATACAAATAAAAAATCACGTTGGCTTTGGGCACTAGGCGAAAGCCTTGTGGATCCGCTCCTTTCGTGCGAGGAACGACCCGAGGGCGACTCGAACGATGAAATGATTGATGATCCTTGGCAAATTGTTCGACACCTCACCAAATCCTGAGCAAGAATCCGCGTTCTTATCCCTCTTGAGCGCGCAAAATCTTGGTCTCATTCTTGCCCTGTAGTTCTTTGGGAGCTTGCGTTTTTCGTAAGCTTGCACTGCCGGAGGACGATCGCATGAGATTCGGATTGAATACCCAACAGCTGATGATGGTCAGTCTTTTTGCTTTGGCCGGGTTGAACGTGAGTTTGAATCCCCAGAACCAAACCCGCCAGTTTCGCCATCCGGCGACTGACGAGCCCAACCATGCCGAGCTGGCCAGCGAGGAGAACCGGGACGTCTTCGATCTGGCGAAGGTCACGGGGGAAGAGGCCGACAAGGGCATCATGGTCGAACAGACAAGAACCTCTGACGGAAAAGTCCATGTACGTGTTTCTGACCAAAGGGCCGCCGTCAATAAATCGCAGGCCGAAGGTCAACCCATTTGCATCGCTTGTTTGAATAACAGTTCTTTGGAGGTTGAAAAGGATAGCCGGCCTCTTCCGGAAATTCGCAAAACTGTCGGCGAATTGGTCAAAGCCGAATTGGCCAAACAGGTCCAGCAGAACCACCCCATGATCATCGATCCAACGAAAGACTCCAACTCCTCCACCTGCTATAAGGCCGAAGCTCGGGATGAGCTTGATTGCTTAAGCAGCGAATACGCTGAGGAGTTAAAACCCTTATGCACAAGCGGCATCCCGCGAACACAAACGGAGTGCATGATCAATCTGAAGACTTGGTTTCAAAAGAACGCCAAGCCGGCTCTCATCGCCGGGCTGGGAAGAGAAACTTCGCAAGAGCAAGCTTTGAAGCTCCGACGGACGCTGATGACGACCCTGCCGAACGATGAAAAGGGAGACTTCATCCGCACTGAATTGATACAAGCCACAAAGGCGGGTCTGATCGAGGCGGCCAGACAATACTATATCGAGCAATCGCAAAGTGGCGTAAAACCGGCTGAGGCTCTTGGCGCCACCAAGGAGTTCTTGCGGCGAAAACTCACCAACGAATTTGGAGGCGAACTTTGCAGAGCCCTGCGGCCCAGCGACTCAGCAAATCCATCCATGAATCCATCTTTTAATCCCTCGCTGAATCCATCGATGACTCCCTCCTTGGGTCCTTCTTTGAGTTCATGCGTGGCAATTCCCGAACCCAACTCCGACGCCTCCGCAAAAATGAAAGTGCTTTATTCCGAACGCGAACGAAACGCCCATCCGAGCCCGCTCATGGCCAAGTTCATCGAAATGGAAGGTTACTTCAAAGATCTCTCCTGTGCGCCCGACAATCTCTTTACTCGTGAATTATCCAATCAATCGGCCCAGAGGCAACCACTACCCAAGTGTTATAATCCAGTCGCCGGGAACTGGGGCGTGAGCATGCCCTCAGCCAAACCTAACGCGAATTCAAAACCGGTGAACACCGGCTCGCGCGCCACAAAATCCCCGGTCCCTGGCATTGGCCAAGGGCCCTACACACAGGCAGCACCTCAAGCCAGTGGGCAACCTGATGTACAGCAAAACAGCGCGAAACAACCCATTTTGCCGCGGGCTGCTGGAAGCCAGCAAGTGAACCCACCGAGTCCTGATCCGCTATAAAAGAAATAAGCTAAGAAAACATTTTTCAAAAGCTGATCGAAGCCTTCGACTGAATACCATAGTTAAACTTGGTGTCAAAGTTCGCCGAACCATTCTTGAACGCCCCTCCCGGGAGGAAGAATCCCACCTCATTGACCCATTGAATACGCTCGTGTGGTTTATAGATCAAAGCGGTGTCCCACTCGTAGCCCACATCTCTCGCCACGGAATCAGTGGCCGAGGGATTCGTTTGCAGCTGGGCTGTGGCAAAGGTGTTTCGCCAGCTCCAATGATCCGAGAATTGATAATTGACTGTCGGAGCAAAATAAAAGGCATTCGCAATGGTTTCTTCATCCAATGACTCTTCGTTTGGGTAATAACAAGCCGAAGTCGCTGGTGCCGTGCAACCGGTTTTCATTTGCCTTTGGAACGAGGAACGGAACAAATCGTATTGTCCCATGGGATGGTTGAACATCAAGAAGGCGACGTCGTAATTGCGGTGAAAACCAAAACCCTCGAAATTTGCGGTCGAGGGGTTGTCGCCGCTGGCGACCCCCGTTTTGACTGACCACTCCCACTTGCTGTCTGAGCGGGGAAAATTCATCTCCACCGCCAGCCCATACCCGTTGGCTTTGATCTCGTCCGAAGAACCAGCGGGCGTAAGACCTGTCGAAGTGTCTTGAAATCCAGCCTCAAACTTAAACTTGAAGGATTCCCAGCCGCGGCCAATTTCAAGGTTATAAGACTTGCCATTCCAGCCCCCCGTCTTGGAGGGACCGGGAGTGGAACCATCGACGCCCTTGATAAAGTAGTCGCCGTCATTGGCCGCCAAGCTGGCTGTCCGTTGACTAAACATCAATCCAATCAAGGATTCGGTCTCAGGGTTGTTGTACTCAATTTGCAACATGACATCGACGATGTCGCGGCCGGGTGAAATGGCGTAGCTGTAGGGCTTGCCGATGATCGGCATCAAAGAAAGGTTGCCGATCAAAAACTTATAGGCCAACAAATCATGCACGTCCCCCCAGTGATCAAACGCACCAGCGCCCGCATTGTAGGTGATCCCCAAACCAAACTGAACAGGAGCCCGACCCACCAGCAAGGAGCCGTATTCATGATTGACGTTCAAGTAAAGTTGCCGAACCTCTGGCGATGAGGGACCTTGGTTTCTGCTGACCACATTGGGAACATTGGGAGTGGCGCTGCCCGGAGTTGAGTTGCCGAGGCCAAAAGGCTGGCCTGTCTGCGAGCCTGGATATTTAGGATTTCCAAGAACGGCGATGGAACTCACAATGTTGACCCCATCCATCGCTATGATTTTGGGATTCAAGATCAAGCCGTTCAAAATGTACATTTTCCCGGCGCCTGGATTATCCGATAGGGTTGTGGATAAGACGTCAATCCCTTCGATGCGGTAAGTTCCGCTCCAATCGATGGTCATGGCAGAAGCCGACCGGGCAGCCAGCAACGCCGCCAGATGAAATGCAATACCCGTCATCAATGGAAAAAATCTGCTCATGATCATTCGCCTTTCAACTAACTATCAACTAATCTTTTTGATTCAACGGTTCAAGGTGTCACTTCACAATGCCCAGAACATCGCTTTCACGCACGATGCGAAAATCATTGCCGCTGATCTGGATCTTTTCGCCGACATATTCCGGAATGAGAACACGGTCACCAATTTTCAGTTCAAGGGGACGCAGACGGCCCTTTTTATCGAGATGCCCACGCCCGATGGCGGTCACAACACCTTGATGATTTCCGGAGACCATGGAGGTATCCGGAATGATGAGTCCCCCGGGTGTCCTTCGTTCCAGGTCTTCAAGTTGCAGGAGAATTCGATCATCCAAAGGAGAAAACCGAAAGGTTGCTGAACCGCCGCGGGTGTTATCCCTCGTACTCTTGTCCTTGGCTTTTGCTGTCGCTGCTGCTTTGGCTTTAGCTTGCATCTTCACTTTAGCTTGCGGCTTTGCCTTGGCTTGCGTCTTCACTTTGGCTTGTGTTTTGGCTTGTGTTTTGGCTGGTGGGTTAGCCTGTGGTTTTGCCTTTACTTTGGGTTTAGCCTTTACTTTGGATATTGCTTTAGGTTTGGGTTTTGCTTTTTCTTTGAGCCTGGATTTAGTTTTTGCCACGTCGACCTCTTTCTTCTTCGTAGTATTTCTTGAAAAGAATATCCCACTCCGGGCTTCCCTCTACGACCCCTCGCTTGAGAGAAGCCACTTTGTCGCGTGCTTTCCGGCCGATTTCCTCGTCTTCCCTTACAAATTCGGCGATCGCCTTTTTCGCCAAGCGAAGGGCCAAATCTTCGTCGGAGTAATCGACCAGGTCATCCTCCCAAATGGAATCCGTGATCACATGAGCCAGATGAGATTGACGGTCTTCGGAAATGATCACAAAACAACCTTTCTTTCTTTGGCCAGCTTTTGCTTCATCAACTGAAACATTTTGTGACGCTCAAATTCGCCGGGATTGGTGCGCTCGAGCCGTTCCAACATTTTGTTCACTTCCTGCTCAAGTTCAGCCTCGCGCTGATAATCTTGCTTGACCGCCAGGACGGCCCTTTCAACCACTTTTCTTTCATCTTCCTTGAAGGTAATCACTTTTTGAGCCTTCAAGTTTTCAATGACTTTCTCGACCAATTTTTGCATTTGCATTGGACTCAGTCTCATGGGGCCATCCTTCGCTTTGACTATTTGAATTCATCTCCCTTAATGTCAAGGGAAGTGATAAAAAGATGGCGTTCATTTTTGTATGTCCTAGGGGCCTTGACATTGCTCATCATGGCCATTGTTGCGATCGGCTTGCAACAGCTCGATGGCGAAATCAGCATTCGCCTAAAGACCCGCGAGTTTCTCGCGCCCACCACTTATTGGGCCCTTCCCGACTCCATCCACGTGCAAAACCTCTGGAAGAAAAGCGAGATCCAAGCGCTTTTTAAGAGTCACCTGTATAGGGAGGTCCTTACCCTCGACGAACTCAAAACGGCGAGCTACCTGCAGCGGACCTGCGATTCCCCACCCTTTAACCTCACGGGTGATGAGCTCAACGGCAAAACCTGTTGGTATTTTCGACTGCCTGAAACGACCCACCCGGCGCTGAAGGAATTCCGCCAACAGGCCTTCTCGATGCGCAGCACTAGCGGGGCCGAACGCAACAGCGGGGTTCAACCCTACGGCGGAGGCAAGGTCAGCAGCGAAGGCGTCCTCGATGACAGTGAGGGAAGCGAAATCCTGCAGGCCTGGGTCCTGCCGCGCCAGGGACAGTGGACAGCCACCGATGAAGTTCGCTTCGAACCGCAAAGGGTGGCTCAGTTCGTGGGCGGCAAACCCTTACTGCAAGAATGGACGCCGCTGGGGGAGATCCCGACGACCTGTTTGAATTCCGTTCTCGGCATCGAGGACCCTCGTTTCCTGGAACATTCGGGAATCAACTGGCGCGGACTGGCGCGGGCGGCTTTGGTGAATCTGATGTCGGGACGATTCGCCCAGGGCGGCAGCACGATCACTCAGCAAATGGTAAAAAACTTTTTCTTAAATTCCGAAAAGACTCTTTCCCGCAAAGCGCGTGAGCTGGGGATGGCCGTTTTGCTCGAGTCAAAACTCAATAAAGACCAGATCTTCGAGATTTACCTCAACATTATTTATTTGGGACAATCTGGCCCCTTTCAGGTTCACGGTTATTCGGCGGCGGCTCGCCATTTTTTTCAAAAGCGCATTCAGGACCTCAATCTGCCTGAATGCGCGCTGATGGCCGCCGTCCTGAATTCCCCTGGCACATATGATCCCTTTACCAATCACGAAAAGGCTCTCAAACGGCGCCACCTCGTTCTTACGAAAATGTTGAATAACCAAATGATCTCCGAAGATGAGATGCAGGCCGCCGACCAAGCGCCTCTACCCGTGAGCAACCGGCATTCGGTGGATGAATCGGCACCATATTTTCTGGAGGCGGTCCACCGCGAACTTTCGCAAAGCGAATCCACGTTGGAAGGATTGCAAGTCTTCACGACCATGAACTTGCGGGCGCAGGAGGCGGCCCAGAGATCGTTGCTTCAGCAGCTCTTAGAACTCGAAAAAAGTAACGGGGCCGTGGGCAAATTGGCGAAATCTGGCCTGCACCTTGAAGGGATCGCGGTGTCGCTGGAGATGGCCACCGGAAGAATTCTCGCGGCGGTGGGCGGCCGGGGATTCCGCACCAGCCCGTTCAATCGCATCTTGGATGGCAAGAGGCAAATCGGCTCTTTGGCCAAACCCTTTGTTTACTTGTCAGCTTTTGAACAGGATCACTCGCTGACCCCCTTTTCCACCATCACTGATGAAAAAACCTCCTATCACCTGCACCGGCAAGTGTGGACCCCTGAGAACTATACCAAGAAATATTTCGGCGAAGTCAGCCTCACCTTCGCGCTCAAGAACAGCTTGAACGCCGCCACCGCGGCTCTCGGCATGAAGACCGGGATCCCCCTCATCGTCAGCAACATTCACAAGGCCGGCGTGGACTCGCCCATTGAAGAGGTGCCTTCGATCACCTTGGGCGCCATGGATCTCAAACCCATCGAAATGGTTGAGGCTTACTTGACGTTGTCGCGATTCGGAAATCGCATCAAGCCCCGCTTCTATGAGTGGCTCGTGAGATCCCAAGTCGGTGCCTTCGGCACCTCCACGGTTTCCGAACAGGCGATCGAGCACGTCGCGGTCAATCCGGTTCAAGCCCTGGACCGTGATTCCACGGCGATGGTTCTCAGTATGATGAAGCAAGGGGTGCAATCGGGAACTTCCCAGGCTATTGGTAAATCGGGGTTCTCATGGCCGGCGGCAGGAAAAACCGGGACCACCAGCGATTATCGGGACGCCTGGTTCGTCGGTTTTACCCCTTGGGATATGACCCTCATCTGGGTGGGTTACGACCAAAATCAAAGTCACCACTTGACTGGCGCCACGGGGGCCGTTCCGGTTTGGCTTCCGATCATGAAGATCCTCAGCGAACATCGACCGGTGAACGACTTTCCCTGGCCCGAGGGGATGAAGCATGAGCAAAGGCCGACCCCCCCGGATACGGAACCGGTTGATCTGGTGACACGATAAGATTCACGGGCCCTTACTTTTGCCCGGTATTTGGCTCTGTCAGTTTTACATTGTCTGGGTTGCCGGCTTCATCCGGCGCCTCATCTTTGCTAAATAATTCAGCAATCGAAATTTTTTTGGCACATCATCTGCACATCAGTGGTACTGGCAGAAGATTCTCAAAACGAAAAGAAGATCCATGATCCACCGTCCTTGGTCTCGACGTTTATCTTATTTGGTCTCCGTGGTTGGCGTCGGACTGGCGATGATTCCCCCGTGGGCCGTGGCAGGCCAAACACCGGCGGGCCAAACACGGGCAGACATTATCACTTGCCGAACGGTCCATGACCCTCGTTCAAACCAGCTGGCGGATCAATTCAACGCGCTCGAAAGCCCCGCCCCCTTGCCCGAAGACATCAGAGCATTGGCTGAGAAAATTAATTCGAAAACGCCCAAAGTTCTGCGAAGTCTCCCGCGAGAACATTATTTTGACAGCGAGGATAGCGATGCGTTCGAGAGACTTATCGAAAACGCGGCAGCCAGGCTGAGCAAGCCGAACTTGAGGATCCTCCTCGAGTATATGAATGATCCCGAATTCATTCGGAATCCCTTTGGTACGCAACAGGCGCTGAAGAGATGGTTTGCCAAACGGAAAGGATGGTTTGGGCCGCCCCGATCCATCGACCTCTATGAATCAGAGGATCTAAATATTCCTTTAAACATCGAGCTAGGACTTCGCATCTTGTATTACTACGATCGGTTCAACAGATCAAATCATGCCCTTGAGGTTGGGCTAAAACTCCTTGGGAATCTTGAACTGAACGAGGCCGATCAAGATTGCGGCAGATATTTTGATTTGGTCGCCGACATTGTTCAGCAATCGGAGAGACCTGAGGCCATTCGAAGATTCTTTAGCTCAGTGGCCCGCTCGCCGGCAATTGACGGATTCTTCAGGAACCGCGACATGAGGCACTATTTGCCGGACCTTTTGATGAAAGCCGTCTCGCAGGAAGAAAGCCGGCATCCCGACTCCACTGAAATGGCATTCATATTCAGGGGAATTATCGATCGCAACAATCCAGCTTCGCCAACTTCGCCAATTGTTCTCGCCGAGCCAGAAGGCAAAACCGCAGATGAAAAAGCGCGTGATCGGGCGCTCTTCGTTCTCGACGTGACAAAATTGGCGCTCGCCTATGGGCGAGCCATCGGAGACCGACGATTCGAAATGTTCCAGGGAGACGCGGATCAAATCGCGGATCAGCTGAAACTGCCCCGGTCCCTGATCGAGGCCGCGCGAGCGAAAAAAAGGCGGGAACCGTCGCAACTGGATTTGCAAACAGCCCAAAATATCTTGTCGAGCACGCCTGCCGTGCTGCGAAGGATTCAGCTGTTGAAAGCCGCCACGAATGGCCCACAAATTTCCGCTTTCGCTAAAAAGATAAAGCGCGTCGATTTCCATCAATTACAAAATTATTTCTCGATTGAAGACGTAACCCAAAATCCCTTCCAAACTCAGCAAGATTTGGTCGCAATGCAACCGGGTCTGACGAGCATCAATCCCGCAGATTTTTTGACTTACGAAAACGTACTGAATGGGATCGATTTATTGATGGCCCTCAGTCAGCGGCATAAAATCCGGGACTTGTTAAAGCCTAGACTTGTTGTTCTCTTGAAGAAACTCCAGCCCAATGAAAACGCCGCGGACTACCAGCCGCTCCTGCACAAATTCACAAAATTTGTGGCGGATTCACGAGACCCTGAGTACGCCGCAACCTATTTAAAAATCCTTGCCGGCTCTCCCGTCATAATGGGGATCATCGGCGACCCCGAGGGCGGCGATGACCTGCTCAGACTTTTGGAGATGGTCAAACCGAACCCCTTATCCGAAATGGGAAGGTTCGTGGATTCTCTTTTGTCCGCGGCGATTCATTACCACGAAAGTCTGGCGGACACGTCAGCAGATACAAGCCGATTGACCAGTCTGCAGGCCGCGCATTCATTTGCGGGTGTTGGTCGCGAAACTTTCAAAAACACCGCCAAAGGCCTTTCCGGAATCTATGATGCTGAATACCAGCGGATCGCTGAAAAGATCAACCACACTGGTCATTGAGAAACTACAGCTTCTCGAGATCGATCTCGAGGCCTTCATAGGCGTAGCGCCACAAAACCTTGGGAAGCTTCAACTTATGCATTTCCGCCGTGTGGAGGCGCCACTCGTAGTACTCTTGCGTTTGCTGTCTGAGCGCTTCAATTTGGTGAATGTCGGCACCAGGATCATGATGGGCAAAAATGACGTGTTTGATTTTTTCGCGGAAAGCGATATCCAGACCGACCTGCGCCGCTGAATGTCCCCAATTGGCCTTTTCGGCCAGCTCAGGGAGGGTGTACTGGGCGTCGAAATACATCAGGTCGGCATTCCGATAAAGCGGCAAATCCGGCCCGAGGGAACTTTCCAACGACCGCGTCGCCTCGGTGTCCACGCAATGGGCGTACGACTTCCCCTGGGCTTCCACGCGAAATCCCCAGCAAGGATCCGGATGATCAAGTTGGTAGGGTGTAACGGTGAATTCGCCCAGGATCATGGGCTGGCGCGGCTCCAGCTTGTGAAATTTGACCTTGGCCCCCAGGGACTCAAAGGAAACGGGAAAATAGGGGCGCGAAAATTTTCCGCGGATCATCTTCTCCAGCTCGGGTTGAACGGCGTAGTAATTGACCGTATTTCCGGCTACGAAATGTGGCGCGAAAAAAGGCAGACCAATCAAATGGTCCCAATGGAAGTGGGTCAAAAAAATATGGTAGGTCCCGGTTCCTTTACCACCTTGGCCGGACATCATCTTCTCACTCAGTCTTCGAATTCCACTTCCGCCATCAATAATCATCTGGGTGTTCTTGCTGGTGAGCTCAACGCAGGTCGTGGCGGTGCCGTACCCGCCGATATGAGGCAAAGGAACGCTCTTGATATAATCCCGAATTTGATCCGAGCCGAAGTAGCCATCCTTGAAAAAGCCTTGCATCAGTCCTTCGAACTGCTTAACCCACTCTTCTGGAGACGGTGCGGTTGGGAGAGAGCCTCTCACGCCCCAATACTTCAGGATGAATGCCATAGACCTAGAATGGACAAAGAATCCCGAACTGGCAATCAAATCACTTTGGGCCACTGCAAAGTCGGGGCAGAAGACGAGAGCGTTCTGGTCCTCTTGCCGGATGATTTTTAGACATTTTTCCGCCGCGGATTTTAGGTCAGGTCGAGGCGGGAGGAGGAACGGCTAGCCAGAAGCGCTAACCGGACGCCGACCAACGAAGACCTGACCTAAAATCCGCGGCGGAAAAATGTCT
>PSRN01000030.1 GCA_003176075.1 Bdellovibrio sp. | reverse complement strand
ATATACCATGATTTCAGTCTATGAGACGCTGAGGTTGGAATCTTGTGAGTGACCCACTGCCAAGACCAAAAATAGACTTTCGCCGCCCGCAGGGTATGCGCCACCTGTGGCTGCCCTTGATTATTATTCTATTCCAAGGCCTGTCACCGGCCCTGGCCGGTCAAGAAATCGAAGACCTCGGTACAGAGCCTGGTCCATCCCGCGCGAGTTCGTCCGATTTCGATCACCCCACGCCTAAGCGGAGGCCCAACGCCGTCGCCAGGGCTGCGGAGGTGCCGCCGACTTGGGGGTCGGGTGGCGACGGTGATGAGTCATCGAGGTTTGTGGAAATTGAGTTCCCGGCAACCGTCATGCCTCCCCTGCGTGAGCGAAGAGCCTCTTGGCAAATCACCTTCTCCGCCTTTTACGAAAGTCTTACGCCCAAGGATTTTGTGTCGCTGTTAGGGGATGGACTGAGTTACCCTGCATTGTTCGGCCAGAAGCCGGTGCAATTGGTGAACATCGCGCTCGGCGGAAAGTTCAATCTTCCCGTCATTGGGATTGATATTCAAGCGGTCTACGGCGCTGGCATGGTGGGCGATGATCAAAGTGGGCAACCCACTGGGTTGAACCTCACCAAAAAAGGTTTGCGAGCCTTGGCCGTTATCGACGGTCTTCTACAAAACAGTTATATCGCGCCCTATGTTGGCATGCAGTTCGTCTCGTTCGATGTGTCCCAGCAAAACACCGTGGGCCAAGCGAGCGCAACAACACCAATGCTCGCCGGGCTGCAGGCTGGACTCTTGATTTCACTGAACTGGGTGGAGAGTGAACAGGCCCTCCATTCTTACAATAACCACGGTTTAACTAACACCTACTTGGATGTGGCAATGCAAAATTATCCAAGTGGGGGTGGGCAAGATCCCAACTCTCCAACTCCCAACCTGGCAACGGGGATGGGGTGGAGCCTGGGGATGAAGCTTGAGTTTTAGGTACCTAAAGCTTCATCAGCAGTTCGAGTTCCTCGTACACGCGCGGCCACGTCATCTCGTTCATGCGGATGTTCAGGCGGTTGTCAGGCGTCAAGGCGTATTTCTTGTTCTCTCGAGTCGCGAGGCGCACGACGGTGTCGGGAGACAGCCTCGTTTGGTCGGTGAAGGCCAGCGACACATTCTTCGGTCCGGCCGAGATATCGCGGATGCCAAGCGAGCGACAGTGCGAACGAATCAACATCAGGCCCATGAGATTGAGGGTGGGCTCGGGAATGGCACCAAACTGATCCCGCAGCTCCTCTTCAATGGCATCCAGTTCATTCGAGTTTTGCGCTTCGGCCAGAGCTTTGTAGTATGAAAGCCGAAGTCGAATATCGCCGATGTAGGAGTCGGGGATCATCGCCGGGATACGCAGATTGATCTCAGGTTCAACTTCAGAGACCGGCGAACTTTCGCCACGACGCTGTTGGATCGCCTCATTCAAGAGATCCATGTAAAGCTCATAGCCGACGGCATCGATATGTCCAGATTGTTCCTCACCCAGCAAATTTCCAGCGCCCCGCAATTCCAGATCATATTGGGCAATGCGAATGCCGCTCCCGAGGGCCGTGTTTTCTTGAATGACCTTCAGGCGCTCTTGCGCGGCCTTGTCGAGTTCGCGGTTTTTCGGCAAGAGCAAATAACAATAAGCCCGTTGTTTCGAACGACCGACACGTCCGCGCAGCTGGTAGAGTTGGCTGAGCCCAAGGGTGTGGGCTTGATCGATGAACATCGTGTTGGCGCGCGGGACATCCATTCCTGATTCAACGATGCTGGTGCAGACGAGAATGTCGATTTCATGATGGAAGAACGCCACCATCGTCTTTTCCAATTGGTGCTCTTCCATTTGGCCATGACCGATGCCAATGCGAAGTTCCGGAACCAACGTGCGAATTTCGTCGGCGACACTGTGGATGCTCTGGACCCTGTTATGAATAAAATAAACCTGCCCACCTCGCTGCACTTCGGACCGCAGGGCTTTGCCGATCATCCCGCCATCCCACTTAGAAACGAAAGTCCGGGTGGGAAGACGATCCACCGGGGCTGTGTTGATCAGACTCAAATCACGCACTCCCATCAGGCTCATATTCAAGGTGCGCGGGATGGGGGTTGCCGACATGGCCAGGGTGTCGACTCCGGCTTTGATCTTGCGGATTTTTTCTTTGTGGGAGACACCGAACTTTTGCTCTTCATCGATGATCAACAAACCCAGATTGCTGAACACCACATCCTTGCTGAGCAGGCGGTGCGTGCCGATAAGAATATCCACTTTTCCTTCCTTCAATTCGAGCAACGATTTTCGCGCCTCAGTGGGACTGACGAATCTGTTGATCACCCGGATTTCAAACGGCCATCCGTTAAAACGATTCTTCAGCGTCTCGAAGTGCTGAAAAGTCAAAACCGTCGTGGGAGCCATGATGGCCACCTGCTTTTTATTTTGAGCGGCGATAAACGCGGCCCGCATGGCGACTTCGGTCTTGCCAAAGCCCACATCGCCGCAGATCAGCCTGTCCATGGGTTTGTCGCTGCGGAAATCACGCACGATATCTTCAATCGCCCGCAATTGGTCATCCGTTTCGTCGTATGGAAAGGCGGCTTCGAATCTGCGGTATTCTTCCTCGACCGCGTTCAAAGGATCGCGATGGTGTTCGGCTCTCTGGGCGTAAATTTGAAGCAAATCGGCGGCCAGGTCGCGCATGGCATTTCGGACCTTGGCTTTTGTTTTCTCCCATTGTGTGGAACCCAGCTTGTCGAGAGTCACTTGCGCGGCATGACCCGCATACTTTTGCAGCTGTCCAACCCGGTAGACGGGAATATACAGCTTGTCCTTGTCGCGAAAGCTCAGTTGAATGAATTCGTTTTCCACTCCACCAATCGACATCACTTTCAATCCGTCATAAACGCCGATGCCGTGAAGAACGTGGACCACACAGTCCCCTGGCTTGAGGTCGCCAAAATTGAGCCGCTTGGCCTTCTTTTGAAAATCTTCCGAGGCGCTGCCCGACCGAAGACGCGTCTTGCGGCCGAAGAGATCCTCGTCGCGTAAGAAGATGAGCTTCTCATCGGTGAAGCGGATTCCTTCAGGGCATCGGGTGGGAATCAGATGAACGAGTCGCGGCTGGGAATGTTGTTCGGCGATCCAGGATTTCCAATCCCGCGATTCTTCCCCCAAGATTTGACACCGCCACTGCGTGCGGTCCAGAAACAACCTCAGCCGCTCGGCCTGCGATTGATTTTGCACGCCGAAAAAGACGACGTAGTTTGAATTCCTCCAGTCGGTCAGCTTGCGGTGCAGGAAATCGACCCACGAGTCAGTGCCCAGACGGTAATTCGACAAGGTTTGCGAAAGGTCTCGAACCGAAAAAGTGGGGTATTGGATGGTCGTCGCGGGCTGCTGATCAGCCGACAGCTCTTGCGTCTGAATGCCGGTGAACTCGGTTCGCGTGCTTTCTTCGGTCTGCGGAGTCGCCGAGGGCGACGACTTGGTCTGCGGAGGTGCCGGCGGCACCGACTTGGTCTGCGGAGCCGCCGAAGGCGATGAGTGGGGCCAGGGCAGCTTGTCAAAGGAAGTCCATATCTCCTCGGGTTGCACTTGCACCATGGAGTGCGTGGCCGATTGGTGTTCCGCCCGCATTTCTTCCAGGAATTTTTCGCTCCCACGGGTCACTTCAATGGGATCCAAGATCCAAAGATGAAGCGAGGATGAAAAGTGGTGAAGGGGTGAATCGGTCTGGTCAAAAAAGTAAGGAAAGAAAAAATCAATTCCTTCAAAGTCATTCATGCGAGCCAGGGCCCGCAACGTCTCCTCAAGATCTGACTTTTCGACTTTCGCGTTCTTTATTGAATCGCGGAAGCGGCCAATGACCTTTTCCAATTCCTGGTCATGCCAAAAGAATTCGCGACAGGGAATAAGTTGCAGTTCTTTGATTTCGGCGACTGACCGCTGCGTCTCGGGGTCAAATGTCCGCAAGGATTCGATGAGGTCACCGAAGAGCTCGATGCGGACGGGATAATTGAGGGCGGGAGAATACAAATCGACGATTCCGCCACGGATGGAATATTGGCCGACGTCTTCTACCATCGGTGAACTGAGGTACCCCCTGCGATGCAGCTCTTCAGGCAAATTCCGGGGCAAGCTGGAGTTCGGATGAAGGGTCCCGCAGTGTTTACGAAAACTGGCAAAGGGCGCCGTCCTCTGCATCAATGCAGCCGCTGAAGCGGCGAAAATTTCTCCAGGTTCGGCATTTTGCGCGCGCCACAAGAAACGGCACCGTTCAGCGATCGATTGGCGGCGCGGGTAAAGGGTGGAGTAAGGGCTGACATCAAACGGGGGAAGAACAGTGACCGAGCGTTGCGGATCGAAAAATTGAATTCCTTGCTTTAATTTTTGGCAATCAGAGTCGGATGCACAGATGACAAGGTGAGGCAAACTATTAAAAGCGGCTGACTCTGCTTGCGAAAGAAGCAAGGCAAGGGTCATGGTTGAATTGGTTCCAGCCACTTGCAGATTCGTGTGACCGAGTTCCCATTCTCTGCCGACCATCTGTTCCAGATGTGGGCCGATGCCGCCTATCCCGCTGGTCCCACCGATCCCACCGGTGCTACCGGTGCCACCGGTGCCGCCGGTTCCGCGCTGCGCGCTCCGCTTTGAGTTTAGCATGGGGCCGATACTGCCACCTCTCGATCGCCACCGTCACGGGTTAATCTCCACGGGATAATGTCTTGGAATTCCATGGATGTATGGCTATGATCAATCGACCTGAAAAATTTTTCGAGGAGAGTCCCAGTGCCTTTAGGAGGAGTATTTTTCATCGCTCTGTTTGTGGCCCTCTTTGGCGCCTTTTTGCTATGGTTGGCCTCGCGACTGGGAGTCAAGGTCAACGACCCCGTCAAATTCGAAAGCTATGAATGCGGCCTTCCAGTGGAGGAGCGCAAAGACACAAAGATCTCAGTGAAATTTTATCTGACCGCCATCCTTTTCATTATCTTCGATATCGAAGTGATCTTTATGTATCCCTGGGCTTTGACCTTCAGGGACTTCCTCAAGGGTGGCTTCGGTCTCTTTTCACTCATCGCCATGGCCGCGTTTGTGGGGATTTTTGTTTTTGGACTCTTTTGGGAAATTCGCTCAAAAGCTTTGGAGTGGGACTGATCAATGGGTCAAGATTTTGTCGAAGTCTCGATCAATGTCCTCAAGCTCATTGTGATCTTTCTGTTGATTGTTCAAGCCGTGCCAGTGCTTGTTTGGTTGGAACGCAGGGGCTCCGCCTTGATTCAAAATCGCTTGGGTCCCAACCGTGTTGGCTGGATGGGCTTGATGCAACTTTTGGCCGACGCTGTGAAATTTTTGTTTAAAGAGGAATTTGTTCCGGAAAAAGGGATTAAAGTCCTGTATTACGCCGCTCCTGTAGTCGCCTTGATTCCGGCGACCCTTGCCTTTTGCGCCATTCCCCTCGGTCACCCCATCAAAGTTGAGGCATTTCACATGCTAGGCCACAGCTGGGGACCCTACGTGTTTCCCTTTCAAGGCTACGATATGAATATCGGCATCGTATTTGTTCTTGGCGTGTCTTCTTTAGCCGCCTATTCATTGCTGCTGGCTGGCTGGGGATCAGGCAACAAGTATTCATTGCTCGGTGCGCTTCGTGCGAGCTCGCAAGTTATTTCCTATGAGTTGGCTTTGGGGCTCGCCGTGGTATCCATGGTACTGTTTTACGGGACCCTGAATTTATCTGAAATGATCCGCCAGCAGCAGGGTGTCTTGGTCTTTCAGGCTTTTGGTCAGATGATCAGCGTCCCTTGGCTGCCGAATTGGGGAATCTTTTACCAACCAATAGCCGCGATTCTGTTCTTCGCCGCCACCTTTGCCGAATCCAACCGTTTGCCCTTCGACTTGCCGGAGGGGGAAGCCGAGTTGGTTGCTGGTTTTCATGTCGAATATGGCGGTTTCAAAATGCTGTTATTTTTTATCGGCGAATACGGGCATATGATGGTCGCGTCGGCACTGATGACCGTTTTCTTTTTTGGCGGTTACCAGATTCCCTTCGTAAATCCGGACGAGGTTTACCAGAATTTGACCTTGTCATTGGGCAGTTCAACACTGGCCAGCGTGGTTACGGGTTTTTTGCACCATCTGGTATTTTTCTTAAAATTTGCAATCTTCCTGTGGATTTTTATTCAGGTGCGGTGGACCTTGCCGCGATTTCGCTATGACCAGCTGATGGATCTGGGATGGAGGACGATGTTGCCCTGGGCGCTGGGCAACACCATGGTGACGGCCTTGGTTATTTTTATCCTCAACAGGAGTGTGGGCGGCTAAGAGCGCATCTAAGAAGTGCAGCGTCGGGCATTTTTTAACCGGTCTTAAGGAGCTGGCATGGCGAGTGAATCATTTTTGTTTTGGCTAGTGGCCCTGCTGACAATGGCGGGGGCCCTAATGACAGTCACCCTCACCAATCCAATCTTTTGCGCGCTTTCTTTGGCCGTCACGATGGTGGGCGTGTCCGCGCTCTTTGTGACTCTCGACGCTTATTTTTTGGCGGGAGTTCAATTGATCGTCTATGCGGGCGCGGTCATGGTTCTTTTCGTGATGGTGCTGATGCTCTTTGATTTGAAGCATGAGGTGAAGGCTTTTACGCGAGGGATCTTTAGCGGCGCCTTAAAGATCGCGACAGTGGGTCTGACGGCCGGCCTGGTGAGTGGGGCCATCTTTGCCACCATGAGAGTTTCCCCGCCGACGGGCGAGCCCCATCTGGCTCCCGCTAATGATTTGACGGCAGCCCTCGGACAGTTGCTCTATTCGCAGTATGTTTTCGGGTTCGAGGCGCTGGGGGTCTTGCTACTGGTGGTGGCGGTCGGCGCGGTGGCTCTTGCCCGCAGCAAAGGAGGCACCCATGCAGGGTCTTGAGTCTTTCTTTGAGGTCGGGTTGAATCACTATCTTATTCTTTCAACTCTTCTCTTCGCCTGCGGCCTGGCCGGCGTTTTGTTGCGGAGAAATGTGATCGTCATCATGATGTCAATTGAACTCATGCTCAATGGTGTCAATCTAAGTTTCGTGGCTTTCAGCAAGTACATGGCCATGTTGGAGGGGCAAATCATGGTCTTTTTTGTGATGACGATTGCGGCGGCGGAGGCGGCTGTTGGGCTTGCTCTGGCCGTGGCCATCTTTAAGCGTTTTCGCGAAGTCAACATTCGTTATTTTGAGCAGTTGAAAGGATAGAAAAGGATAGAAATGGACGCACAATTCTTTCTCATCGTTCTTCTCTTTTCACCGCTGATAGGATTCTTGATCAACGGCTTTCGCTATCGCCATCACTCGGCCAACGTCGCCGGCATTATCGCGACGGCGGCCGCCGGGCTGTCGTTCCTGGCTGCTCTGGCGTTGGTTTTTCAACTTGTCAATTTTGCGGCCGATTCCCAAGCCGGCACTTCCGCGGTCCACCGTCGCCTGGCGGTGGATCTATTTCAATGGCTGGACGTGGGACTGCTTAAGGTCAGCGCGAGTTTTGTGATTGATCCCATCAGCGCAATCATGATCCTGGTGGTGACCGGCGTGGGGTCCTTGATCCACCTTTTTTCGATTGGGTACATGCATCACGATGCGGGCGCGGCAAAGTATTTTGCCTACTTGAACCTTTTTCTGTTCAACATGCTGGTGCTGGTAACGGGTGAGAGCCTGCCTGTCATGTTTGTCGGCTGGGAGGGCGTTGGGCTGTGCTCCTACCTGTTGATAGGCTTTTGGTTTACTGATGAACAGAAGGCCGCCGCCGGGATGAAAGCTTTCATCACCAACCGGATCGGGGATGCCGCCTTTGTTCTGGGTATGTTTATTCTTTTCTTCGCCATCGGCAGTTTGAGCTTTCAAACCCTCAATGAGGGAGCTCGGCGCTTTGCCGACGAAGCTCCTTTGGGCTGGCTTCACCCGATCACTCTGGCGACGCTTTTTTTGTTTATCGGTGCGACCGGAAAATCGGCGCAAATCCCACTTTATGTTTGGCTGCCGGATGCGATGGCGGGTCCAACCCCGGTTTCAGCTTTGATCCATGCCGCGACGATGGTGACAGCCGGTGTTTATATGATCGTCCGTCTCAACGCGCTTTTCATGATGGCGCCGCTGACGATGATGATCATCGCCATCGTCGGAGCTTTAACGGCGGTGATGGCGGCGAGTATCGGACTGACCCAATGGGATATCAAGAAAGTCTTGGCTTATTCCACCGTTTCACAGCTGGGCTATATGTTTTTAGCTTGCGGTGTGGGCGCGTTTTCGGCGGCGATGTTTCACCTGATGACTCATGCTTTCTTTAAGGCGTTGATGTTCCTGGGGTCGGGGAGCGTGATCCATGCGATGCACGAGGAGCAGGACATCCGGAAAATGGGTGGGCTGCGCAAGGCTCTGCCGATCACTCACGCCACTTTCGTTTTGGGGTGGCTTGCCATCATTGGGATTCCTCCTTTCGCGGGATTTTTTTCGAAAGACGAAATTCTTTGGAAAACTTTTAGCAGCCCTCTGGGCCACCCTCTTTTGTGGGTGGTGGGGGCGGCGGGAGCCATGATGACGGCTTTTTACATGACACGCTTGGTGGCTCTGACGTTTTGGGGCGAGAGTCGAGTGCCGAAGGGAGTCCATCCGCACGAATCGCCACCGACGATGACCATTCCCTTGGGAGTGTTGGGGGTTCTGTCGGTAGTTGGTGGATGGCTCGGAATTCCCCATCTCATTGGCTCGGCCATGCCTTTTCACACGGACAACATTCTCGAATCCTTTCTCGCCCATTCCATCGTGCCACTTCCCGGGGGCGAGTCGTCCGATTCATCGTTGGAAGTGGGATTGATGTTGACCAGCGTGGTGCTGGCGTCGGCGATGGCGGGCTTGGCCTTTCTTTTCTACGCCAAGAAATCAACGGCACCGGCTCGCATCGCGGAAGCTCTCGGCGGGTTTTACCGGCTGGTTTACAATAAATATTTCGTCGACGAAGCCTACTTCCGGGCGCTGATCAATCCGCTGATGCGGGCCTCGCAAAAGCTTTGGTATTACGTCGACGTCAGCCTCATCGACCGAACGACCTATGTTCTCAGCGACACCATCCGCGGCGGCGGCTCCTTTGTTCGCTCGCTTCAGTCAGGGAATCTGCAGCAATATGCTTTGTACATCGGGCTGGGTGTTGTCACTGTACTGTCGATCATCCTTGTGAGGGGCTAAACCATGCTTTTATCTATTTTGGTCTTTTGCCCCTTATTATTCGCGCTGATTCTGGCCATGGTGGGGTCTGCCCGATGGATTCGGCCAACCGCCTTGGTTTTTTCCCTGGTCGAGTTCGTTTTGAGTCTGGTGATGTTGGCTCAATTCGATGCTTCCACTCCCGCCCTGCAAATGGTTGAACGATACCCTTGGATCACCCGCTTCGGGGTGACCTATTTTCTGGGTCTTGACGGGTTATCACTGTGGCTGGTTCTGTTGACGACCTTCCTGATGCCGATTGTGGTTGTGGCCTCGTGGAAATCCATTGAAGACCGGGTGAAGGCGTTTCACTGTTCTTTGTTTGTCCTGCAAACCGCGATGATTGGAACTTTTCTCGCTCTCGACGCTGTTTTCTTTTATTTCTTCTGGGAGCTTTCACTCGTCCCCATGTATTTGATCATTGGAATCTGGGGCGGTCCGCGCCGAATTTACGCCACGGTGAAGTTTTTTATTTACACCATGATTGGGTCGGTTTTGATGTTATTGGCCATGATCTATTTGCTTCACCAGACGGGCGAGCAACTCGGGACGGTCAGCGCGAGTCTGCTTGATTTTTACAAACTTCATATTCCCTTTGTGGTCGGGCGGTTTCTTACGCCGCAAAGTCTTCTTTTTTGGGCCTTCGTACTTGCCTTCGCCATCAAGATTCCAATGTTTCCCTTTCACACCTGGTTGCCGGATGCCCACGTTGAGGCTCCCACTCCGGGTTCCGTCATTCTCGCCGCGGTGATGCTGAAAATGGGGACGTACGGATTTTTGCGGTGGGTGCTCCCCATGTTTCCGGACGCCGTGGCCGCGTACTCGTGGTTTTTCTTTTTCGTGGGGAGTGTCGGAATCATTTATGGGGCGCTGGTGGCGATGGTTCAGCCCGACATCAAAAAACTCGTCGCCTATTCATCGGTTTCTCACATGGGGTACGTCATTGTGGGGCTTTTCGCATTGAACGAACTGGGGGTAACGGGGGGGCTCTTTCAAATGCTCAACCACGGTGTCAGCACCGGCGCACTCTTCTTGCTTGTCGGGATGATCTACGAGAGGACCCACTCGCGCGAGATCAGCAAGTACGGCGGGCTGGCCTCTGTGTTGCCGCTTTTTTCGATATTTTTCTTCCTCATCACGCTTTCATCGATTGCCGTTCCACTGACCAACGGTTTTGTGGGAGAGTTCTTGATTCTCCTGGGAACATTCAAGTCGAACGTGTGGGCGGGAGCCGCTTCTGTTTTTGGCGTCATTCTGGGCGCGGCCTATATGCTTTGGATGTTCAAGAGAGTGTTCTTTGGCAAGGAGGGTGAGTTGGTTTCAGATAAAGCCCACCCCCTTAAAGACCTCAATTGGCGTGAAATCGCGGTGATGGTTCCCTTGGTCATTCTGGTTTTCTGGATGGGTATTTTCCCCGGCCATTTTTTGAATATGAGCCGCGCCAGCATCTCTCACCTCATTGAAAACAAGGAAAATTACCAGTTGGCCATCCAGGGGGAGG